>NZ_BOCG01000001.1 GCF_016587775.1 Lactobacillus nasalidis
CCTGATTCCCGCTGCCGTCGGGATAAATTATGTTGCCAAGGTTTTTGCCGGAAGCCTAAAGCTGCCAGTCTGGCTGGGGTCTCTGGGAACCTTCCTGGCCAGCATGCTGGCCGGCCCGGTTGCCGGTGCTCTCAGCGGCTTCATCAACAATGTTGTCTACGGCCTGACCCTGTCGCCCATCTCAACCGTCTATGCCTTGACCAGCATCGGCATCGGCCTGGCCGTAGCCTGGCTGAAGCAGCGGGGCTTTTTCAAGAAGCCGGTCACGGTCCTGCCCGCCGCCATTTTGGTTGCCCTGGTGTCAGCCGTAATTTCCACCCCGCTCAACGTTGCTTTCTGGGGCGGGCAGACAGGAATCGCCTGGGGGGACGCCCTCTTTGCCTCCCTGGTCGCCAAGCACGTCAACATCTGGCTGGCCTCTTTTGCCGACGAATTCGTCCTTGACCTGCTGGACAAGACGGTCGTTGCCTACCTGGCCTTCCTGGTCTACAAGCAGCTGCCCCTAAGCCTGCGCAGCTTTTTTGCAGGAGGACAAGCATGAGAAACAGCAATGAAATGACCGCGCCAGTTTCCTGGCCGGCAGCTCTTGACCCCGTCAGCAAGCTGCTCTTGATCTTGCTGTTCACCATCGCTGCTTTTTCTTGCGGCAGCCTGCTTTCAAGCGGCCTCCTGGTCTTGGCCAGCCTGCTGGTGGCCCTTTTTGCCAAAAATTCCCGGGCCTTGTGGGGCATGTGCGCCTTCAGCCTCTTTTTGATTGTGACCATGCTCTTGATCCAGGGGCTCTTCTGGCCCCAGAACCACACGGCTGCCTTCCGGCTGGCTGGAGCGACCTTTTACCAAGAAGGACTGGTGCACGCCAGCCTGCTGGCCTGCCGGATCCTGGTCATCATCTTTGCCAGCAGCTTCTTCATGCAGACAACCACGGTTTCGGAAAATGCCCGCTATCTGGAAGCCTGCGGCCTGTCTTACCAGCAAGTCTACATCCTCATGTCGGTCTGCTACATTTTGCCGCAGATGCGGCAGAACCTGCAAAAGATCCAGCTGGCGCAAAAGGCAAGGGGAATCGCGCCGGCCAGGTCTTTGGCCTCCCGGGCCAAAAACCTCTTCCCGGTCCTGCTGCCCCTGATCGTCAAGAGTTTTCAAGAAGCCATGAACCGGTCGATCTCCCTGCAGCTGCGGGGCTACGGCAGTCCCCGGCGCCGGCCGGCGACTCTGCGGAAAAAATACTGGCGGGAAAAACTGTGTCACCGTTTTTTGCTGGCCGCTTGCGTGGCCCTTTTAGGAGGAAAAGCATGTCAAATGATCTTCAGCTGACCATCAGCGGTCTCAATCTGCGCTATCCAGGCTGCCAGGAAAATGCCTTAAATGATCTGTCCGTGGCCAGCCGCGGCAGCCGGATCGGCATCATTGGCCCCAGCCATGCCGGCAAAAGCAGCCTGCTGGCCTTGCTGGCCGGCATCGTCCCCCAGATGATTCCGGCCAAAGTCGCCGGGGCTGTCAGTTTGGCCGGCCAGGACCTGACCACTTGGCGAAAGCGGCATGACCTGGCCATGGTCCAGCAGGATCCGGTCAGCCAGCTGACCGGGCTGGCCGACACGGTCTATGACGAATTGGCCTTTTCCCTGCTTAACCAGGGGAAAAGCGATGCCGAAATTGACCAAGCCGTCCAGCTGGCGGCTGACCAGCTGGACTTGACCGGCCTGCTGGCCTGTTCGCCCAACCAGCTTTCAGGGGGCCAGGTTCAGCGGGTGGCGATTGCCAGCGCCCTGGCTGCAGGGCCGGACCTGCTTTTGCTGGACGACGCCAGCAGCCAGATGGACCCGCTGGGCCGGGAGCATTTCTTCTCCTGGCTGAAAAAGCTGCCCTGCCCCCTGCTGATCGTCTCCGGCGAAGTCGACGACCTGGCCGAGCTCTGCGACCAGATCTGGGTCATGAAAGACGGCCGTCTGGTCATGGCCGCTGCGCCCCAGCAAGTCTTCAATGCCTTAAACGACCCGGCATTCGACAAACCCGTTGCCTGGAAAATGGCCCGGAAACTGGGCCTTGAGCTCGGCGGCCGCTGGCCGGTGACCGCCAATGAATTAAAGAAAGCTGCCATAAATGCCAATCGAAATTAAAAACCTCCGCTATACCTACCCCAATTCAACTTTCAGCCTGGAAATCCCGCGGGAAACTTTTCCCACCGGCCTGGTCTGCCTGGTCGGACAAAACGGATCCGGCAAGAGCACCCTCTTGAAGCTGCTGGCTGACCTGCTTCCGGCAGACGGCGCGGTTGCCGTGAACGGCCAGAAGCTGGCTGACTATCTGGCTGACCGCCGCCTGAGCAAAATTGCCTACGCTTTTCAAGACCCCAATGACCAGCTCTTCAACTCAACCGTGGCCGAAGAGCTCGCCTGGTCCATGAAGCAGGCCCGGTTGCCGGCGGCGGAAATTGCCGCCCGAACCGACAAGATCCTGGAAGAATTTGGCCTTTCTGCCTTCCGGGAGCAAAATCCCTATGACCTGTCGCTTTCCAGCAAAAAGCTTCTGACCATCGCCAGCGCCTTGGTCCTTGACCCGGAAATCTGCCTGCTCGACGAGCCGCTGATGAGCCTGGATTATCCCGGCCGCCAGCTTGTCACCCGCTTGATCCGCCGCCGCGTGGCCCGCGGCAAAAGCGTGGTCATGATCACGCACGACATGGACTGGCTGGCCCGGGAGTGCCGCCAAGTCTGGGCCATGAGCCGGGGCCGGCTGCTTTACCAGGGGCCAGTGGCCGGCTTGTTTGCCGACCAGGACCTGATGGAGCAGCTGGGACTGCTGCCGGCCAGGGCCTGGCAGTTGAGCC
>NZ_BOCG01000002.1 GCF_016587775.1 Lactobacillus nasalidis
GCAGCTGAAAAAAGAGCAGGTGCTGGAGCTGGCCGGAAGCGAAATCACTGCCGACAACGCGGCCGTTTTGGCCGGCCGCCTGCGCCAGCTGGCCAGCGGCGCCATTTATGAAGCAGACGGGCAGAGCTACCAGGAGCTTTTTTCCGAGAAACTGGACCGCTGCTTTTATTTGACCAGCAACACGGCCACGCCATGCCTGGTGGCCTACTATTTCCGTTCCGATGCCAGCCGCTTGCTGGCTTATTATCAGAAAAACGGGGTCAAGGCGGAAATTTTTGACGGCTCGCCGGGAATGATCCGCCGCTGGAACAAGGGCAAGATTCCGGTCATGCTGGTTCAGCCGGCCAGCGCGGGAGCAGGGCTGAACCTGCAAGATGGCGGGCACACCTTGATCTGGTTCACCTTGCCCTGGAGCCTGGAGCAGTACCAGCAGATGAACGGCCGCCTGCACCGGCAGGGACAAAAAAAGCCGGTCATCATTCACCATCTTTTGACGAAGGGAACGATTGACCGGCACGTATTGGACAGTCTGCGTAAAAAGGACCTCTTCCAGCAGGCACTGCTGGAGGCGGTCAAGCGGACGGTCGACTGACTAGTCTTCAGGATCGTATTTTTTGAAAAAGAAACTCTCAAGCCACTCCGGCTTGCCTTTCAAGTGCCAGTAGCTCCAGCAGGCAAACAGCAGGCTGCCTACCAGGTCGGCGATCAGATCGCCCATGGTGTCCATCAAGGCTGCCCGGCCGAGCAGCGGGCGGCCGCCTGAGAGATAGCGCTGCAGGTTCATGTTGAACAGGCCGTCACAGGTGAACTCGTAGCATTCCCACAAAACGCCGCACAAGACGGCGAAAGCAACCCCGTACAGGCATAAAAAGCCGGCCGGCAGGTCAGCGTCATCGCCGAACTTGAAGCAGCCCAGAACGGCCCAGGCTGCCCCGAAGAGCAGGGCGCCGCTGATCAAGTGCAGGAACTTGTCCCAGTAAGGGACGTAGTAGAAGCGGTAGGCATCCCCCAGGTAGATGGAGCAGTAGATAAAGACCATGAAAAAGAAGTATAAAAAAGCCGGCAGCCGGACATGCAGCCACTTGCTCAGCAGGGCCGGCAGGATGACCAGCAGCAGGCCGGCCCCGATTTCCAGCACTAGGAGCCGGCTGCTGGTCTGCTTTTGAACCAGCAGCTGCCAGCAGG
>NZ_BOCG01000003.1 GCF_016587775.1 Lactobacillus nasalidis
GGCTTAAGCTCTACCAAGAGCGGCTTGAGCACTGCCGGCAGCGGCTTGAGCACTGCAGGTTCTGCTGCCACCAGCATGGAGAGTGCCTCATCAAGCATTCAATCAGCAGCTGGCAGCTTGAGCAGCAGCAGCTCAACGACTTCAACCGCAGCCTTGAGCGCGGAAGTTCAAGAACTGCAGTCAGCTGTTTCCCAGCTGGCTTCCGGGTCAAGCACTTTGACCAGCCAGGCATCCAGCGGGATCAGCAGCTTGAAGTCTGGCTTGAGCAAGATCAGCCAGATGCAGTCAGCAGTTGACGCACTTGCCACGGGTGCCCACAAGCTTTACACCGGTTCAAACTCGCTTTACAGCGGTTTGAGCAAGGGGATGGCCGGGGCTCTGGCTCTTTCACAAGGGGCAAGCAAGCTGAACACTGGCGCGGCTTCGCTTTATAGCGGGATCAGCCAGGTTAACACCGGTGCTGCCAGCCTTTACAGCGGCACGGGTACCCTGGTCAGCGGCGCAAACAGAGTCAACTCTGGCGCAAGCAGCTTGAGCAGCGGTGCCAGCCAAGTCAACTCTGGCGCCAGCCAGGTCAACTCCGGTGCCGGCCAATTGGCTTCCGGTCTGGCCAGCGGCGTCAGCGGCGCGGCTCAGCTTGCCAACGGGGCAAGCAGCCTGACCAGCGGTGCCAGCTCGCTTCAATCCGGCGCCGGCCAGCTTAAGAACGGTCTGGCTCAAGGCGTCGACGGCTCCAGCCAGCTTGCCGAC
>NZ_BOCG01000004.1 GCF_016587775.1 Lactobacillus nasalidis
ACCGGGAGAAAATTTCCAAGAGCAGCTCCAACTTCCCCAGAAAAAACGTCCGCCATGCCAACCGCGACGCCCAGTCCGGCGCGATCATGACCTACCTGGCAGCCAAAAGCGGCCGGGTCTCTTTAAAAGAAGCGGCCGCCTACTTCGGCTACCAGGCCAATTATTTCTCCCGCCTCTGCCGCAAGCTTTTTGCCATGGACTTCGACCACCTGCGCCGCAACATCCGGATCAACCTGGCCCGCGAGCA
>NZ_BOCG01000005.1 GCF_016587775.1 Lactobacillus nasalidis
CGTCAGCGGCGCGGCTCAGCTTGCCAACGGGGCAAGCAGCCTGACCAGCGGTGCCAGCTCGCTTCAATCCGGCGCCGGCCAGCTTAAGAACGGTCTGGCTCAAGGCGTCGACGGCTCCAGCCAGCTTGCCGACGGGGCTAAGCAGCTGCAGTCCGGGACCAGCAAGCTGTCAAGCGGTGCAAGCAAGCTTGCCGACAAGACTCCAGCCATCACCAGCGGCCTGACTGCCGTCAACAATGGTCTGGTTTCCGCCGGCTCATACCTGAACGGCCTGCGCAAGTCCAAGGCT
>NZ_BOCG01000006.1 GCF_016587775.1 Lactobacillus nasalidis
ATCACCATGAAGGTCCTGACCATGCAGCTGCTCAGCACCGTCGTCATGGACACCGTGGCTTACGGCGGAGCCGCCTGCGGCATCGCCGTTGCCCTAAACGAGATCCGCCTGGGCCGCATCGGCCGCCAAGAGGCCATCGTCCTCATCCTGCTGGCCGCGGCCTACTTTTTGCCAATGCGGCAATTGGGCAGCTACTTCCATATCGGCATGAACGGCATGAAGGCCAGCGACCAGATCTTCGCCTTCCTGGACCTGCCTGAAGCCGCCTCCGGCCAGGCTCCCGTGCCTGACAAAACTGACATCGCCGTCCGCGGCCTTTCCTTTACTTATCCGGGAGCAGACAAGCCAGCCTTGAGCCAGATCAGCCTGACCATTCCCGCTGCCGGCTTTACTGCCATCGTCGGCTTGTCTGGGTCTGGCAAGAGCACCCTGGCCACCCTGCTGGCCGGCCGGCAAAAAGCCAGCCAGGGGCAGATCACCGTTGGCGGCCTGCCTTTAGACCAGATCAGTGCCAGCGGCTGGCTGCAGGCAGTCACCCTGGTCAGCGCCGACAGCTACCTGTTTAAAGGCAGCGTCAGAGACAACCTGCTGATGGCCGGGCCGGCCAGTGAC
>NZ_BOCG01000007.1 GCF_016587775.1 Lactobacillus nasalidis
CAGATCGCGGTCGTCCGTTTGTGCCAGACCGACCTGAACAAGCTTTTTAAGAAAGGATAGCAGATGTACGAGTATTTTGAGGGCATCATTACTGCAGTGAATCCGGCCTATGTCGTGATCGAGGTGGCCGGAATCGGCTACCGGATCCTGACGCCGACTCCATATGCCTACCATGAGGGGGACAAGGCCCGGATCTATATCGAACAGGTAGTGCGGGAAAACGGC
>NZ_BOCG01000008.1 GCF_016587775.1 Lactobacillus nasalidis
CGTCCAGCGGGTTTCTGACGCCGCCGGAAACGATCAGGCGGTCGGTCAGCGGCGACGCCAGCAAGGCGGCCAAAGCGGTTGGCAGGCCGCAGTCGTTTAAATAATTCATCGGGTAGGGGCTGCGGGAATTTTCAATCTGGGCAAAATTCGTGCCGCCAGCGCCGCCAATATCAAACCAGCTAAAGCCGGCTGCCTGCAGTTTGC
>NZ_BOCG01000009.1 GCF_016587775.1 Lactobacillus nasalidis
AGCTTGTTGAACTACCTTTTCCCCGTCCATCATGCCATAAGCGGCCATGTCGATGACGGCGACTGGAACGTCAGTGCCTTCAACCTTCTTTTGGAAGTCTCCCAGCATGTAGCTTACCTGCGGCCCAAGCAGGACACAGGAGATTTCCTTGTTTTCCAGGTTGGAGTCAGCTTCAGCTGCTGGACAGGCAAAAATCTCGTAGTCCAGTCCGTCCTTCTTAGCAGCGTCCTGCATCTTCTTTACCAAAATACTGGTGCTCATCCCTGCTGAGCAGCAAAGCATAACCGTCTTTTCAGCCATTCTAATTACCTCCTAGAACTTCTCTCTTTGCGTATTTGTCATCGCTTACAAAATATATTATGCCCTCTGATTAAGAATATGTCTAGTCTTTTCTAAAAATATGTTTTTTATTTTTGGATTGACGGAATTTTGGGTGAGCATGACTGGGTCGCGGGCGTTGGCACCTCTTCTGATTTGTTGTTACGACTATTTTTTTCAGCAGAAAAAAAGCCCTTGAAGGCTGATCCTTCAAGGGTTCACGCAGATATGCAAATTTCCATTTTTACCAATTGTCAGCTTCCCGGCAGATCCGGTCTAGCGGCGGATAAAGTCGATCGCCTTCCGCACCGCCAGGCTGCGGCCGCGGTCCGGGTCATAGACCAGGTAGGTCTTGCGCGGCCGGGGAGCTTCTTCAAGTTCGAGAGTGAAGATTTTTCCCTTCTTGATCTCCTCTTTCGCCAGGATCTCCGGGAAAAAGCCGAAGCCGAACCCCCGCTCCACCAGCGACAGGACCTGGTCCACCGTTTCGGTTTCGATGTCGGGATCATAGGGAATCCCGTGCTGCAAAAAGTAGTGGGCGTAAAACTGGTAGCTGCTGCTGGTCTTGGTCAGCCCGATCAGCGGCAGCTTGGCCAGGTCCTGGATGCTGAGCTTTTGGCCGGCATAGCGGTCAAACTGGCGGCCGCC
>NZ_BOCG01000010.1 GCF_016587775.1 Lactobacillus nasalidis
GGCTCGTCCGCCCAGGGTAAGTCGGGACCTAAGGCGAGGCCGAGAGGCGTAGTCGATGGACAACAGGTTGAAATTCCTGTACTGCACCGAATCGTTATGAGCGATGGAGGGACGCAGGAGGCTAGCAGCGCGTGGTGCTGGATACCACGTTCAAGCGTCAAGTCTGAAAGCGAGTCAAATGCTTGCTTTCATAAGGACAAGGCATGATGAGGAGCGAAATCATAGTAGCGAAGGCTGCGACGTCACACTGCCGAGAAAAGCTTCTAGCCAGAAACGGTGCACCCGTACCGCAAACCGACACAGGTAGTCGAGGAGAGTATCCTCAGGTGAGCGAGAGAACTCTCGTTAAGGAACTCGGCAAAATGGCCCCGTAACTTCGGGAGAAGGGGCGCTGGTCGCAAGATCAGCCGCAGTGAAAAGGCCCAAGCAACTGTTTATCAAAAACACAGGCATCTGCAAAATCGTAAGATGAAGTATAGGTGCTGACACCTGCCCGGTGCTGGAAGGTTAAGAGGAGAGCT
>NZ_BOCG01000011.1:0-584 GCF_016587775.1 Lactobacillus nasalidis
CTTCAGCCGGGCTGATGTTCTCCCTGGCCTGCTATCAAAACTACACCGGCAAGAACCTGACCAAGGGTCACAAGGTCGCGGGCACGGGCACGATCGACGCCAAGGGCAATGTCGGCATCATCGGCGGTGTTGACAAGAAGGTCGTGGCTGCTGCCAAGGCCGGGGCCGAGGTCTTCTTCGCGCCGACCGACCAGACCGGCGTCAAGAAGTCGCAGACAAACTACGCGGTTGCCAAGAGAACGGCCAAAAAGCTGGGCACGAAGATGAAGATCGTGCCGGTGGCCACTTTTGACGACGCCTTGAAATACCTGCAGAAACATTACGGCAATTAAGCAAAAGGACTGAAGCGGTGCTTCAGTCCTTTTTTGGCGGAATTTTTAAAAATTTGCTTTTGCCGGAAAAAAAGTGCCTGTTTTGGCGTAATAGTTGCTGAGGTGATAAAAAATGAATCAGCAAGAAAAAGACCAGGAGGGCAAGCAGCAGGTTCGCCGCTGGCTCGACTGGCTCATCGACAAGAAAGTTTATCTGCTGGCGGTTTTGGCGGTGATCGGCGCGTTTTACTATTTCAACCGGCAGCCGGGCGC
>NZ_BOCG01000011.1:734-1047 GCF_016587775.1 Lactobacillus nasalidis
AGGGGGTCTACCGCCTGAAAAGCGGCGCCCGGCTGGAAGACTTGATCGAAAAGGCAGGCGGACTGACCAAAAAGGCCGACCTGCAGGCCATCAACCGCAGCCAGCTGCTAAAAGACCAGGACAAGATCTATGTTCCTGCCAAAGGAGACGAGCCGCCGGCGGCTTCTGCAACCAGCTCGGCTTCTTCGCAGGCAACTTCGTCTTCAGCATTTTCCGCTTCGTCTTCAGCCTCGTCAGCTTCTTCTGCTTCCGGCGAGCTGATCAACATCAATACGGCTTCGGCCAGTGACTTGCAGAAGCTTAACGGAATCGG
>NZ_BOCG01000012.1 GCF_016587775.1 Lactobacillus nasalidis
AGGGCGAGAAGTTGGCTGATGCAGACCCGAAACCAAGTGACCTACCCATGACCAGGTTGAAGGCGCGGTAAAACGCGCTGGAGGACCGAACCCACGTAAGTTGAAAATTGCGGGGATGAGTTGTGGGTAGCGGTGAAATTCCAAACGAACTTGGAGATAGCTGGTTCTCTCCGAAATAGCTTTAGGGCTAGCCTCGCAAAGAGGATGCTGGAGGTAGAGCTCTGTTTGGACTAGGGGCCCGTCAGGGGTTACTGAATCCAGATAAACTGCGAATTCCAGACATTTATGTGCGGGAGTCAGACTGCGAGTGATAAGATCCGTAGTCGAAAGGGAAACAGCCCAGATCACCAGTTAAGGTCCCAAAATTCATGCTAAGTGGAAAAGGATGTGGAGTTGCGCAGACAACTAGGACGTTGGCTCAGAAGCAGCCATCATTCAAAGAGTGCGTAATAGCTCACTAGTCGAGTGACGCCGCGCCGAAAATTTACCGGGGCTAAGCATGATACCGAAACTGTGGATGTGCATTTATTGCACGTGGTAGGAGAGCGTTCTAGCGGCGGTGAAGCATGATCGAGAGGACATGTGGAGCTTCTAGAAGTGAGAATGCCGGTATGAGTAACGAAAGACAGGTGAGAATCCTGTCCGCCGCAAGACTAAGGTTTCCTGGGGCAGGCTCGTCCGCCCAGGGTAAGTCGGGACCTAAGGCGAGGCCGAGAGGCGTAGTCGATGGACAACAGGTTGAAATTCCTGTACTGCACCGAATCGTTATGAGCGATGGAGGGACGCAGGAGGCTAGCAGCGCGTGGTGCTGGATACCACGTTCAAGCGTCAAGTCTGAAAG
>NZ_BOCG01000013.1 GCF_016587775.1 Lactobacillus nasalidis
CTTTACGGAAACAAGAAACATGGTACTAAACACAATGAGTACGTCTGCTATAACGAAAAATGCCCGAACTATGGCATAGTCGTAGATCGGGACAAGAATGCGATGCTTAGCCTTCTAGCGCTGGTTGAGCATCCAGAGTTAAATCATGCGCTATAAATTTAAAAGAAAGGAGAGTTAATGGCTAAGGCCTTGGCCTTAGTCATGCGGGTTGGCTGTACCCGAGGATTGGCGAGAGCCTTTCCAAGAAGTTGCAAGAGTGGTGCTTCGGTGCCTGCGCTGGTCAATGCGGTTACCCCCTTGTTGGGATATCGGAATACCGGTGATGACGGCAATAAGAAAAATGTCTGTATCCATGTCTTTGGACATACGTAGTCAAAAATTACTATTTGGCTACATTGCACACATTTTTTGCAGCAGACCGTGCTTGTTTAGAAATACGTATTATGTCATAATATTATTAGATTTATTAAACAAAGTTGGCTTAATAGAAATTTACTTGGCGATTGATACAGAAAGGGAAAACTCATGGACCACTATAATTATTACGCTTACAAAACATATGAAAGAGAAGGTATTGCTGAGTCTTGGGATGAATGCGAGGAGGCGACTTCAGGCGTATCCAGCGCGGTATTAAAAGGCTTTTTTACGCGCGAAGATGCTGAAGAATTTTTAAATTCCAAATATACTAATCCCGACAGTGCAGAGTATTCAAAATTTGACACCGTTGTATATACTGTTGGCGGTTCCAGAAAAGATGGCGGAAGAGCTAAGGTTGATGCTAATACCGTCTGCGGATCAGCGTATCTGATAGAAAACAAGAATAAGGAGATCAATCATCGAGAAATCAAGCCCGATAGGGGTAAGACTAACAATTTGATGGAGATTACTGCCGTCAGAGATGCGTTAAAAAACTTACTTGAGCAAAATCTAAACACTGGCAAAATCCTATTCGTTGTCGATTCAAAATACGCGTTACACACTAGCGATAGTACTTGGTTTGCACAAGAGCGTTGGAACGACACACATCGCTGGGAAAAGAACTCCGAAGTATGGAAAGAGATCAAGACGCTGATTGATAATTCCAACTGGGATATCACCTGGAAGTGGGTTTCAAACAACAGTGGTGAAGAAGGCAATATGGAAATTGACAAAGAATTGAAGCAAAAGTTGGATGAGCTAGAGGCAAAAGAAAGAACTAAATAAGCAGCAAACTAGGGGTAAAGAAAATGGATCAACTTCAAGAAAATGACATCAACAAAGGCGTAGCTGAATTTCACAAAACGCCTCATGCCAAACTGCTCGATGTTAGAGAAAAGGATGAATACGAGGCAGGGCACATCCCGTCAAGCATCAATATTCCCTTGAGCAGGATCGTGGCAGCCAGAGAAGAGATCACAGATCTTGATACACCGCTGTTTGTTCATTGCCGCAGCGGCAACAGAAGCGCTCAGGCAGTTGACCTGCTTAAACAAATGGGCTTCTCCAATGTCAAAAATATCGGCGGAATTGTCGACTACCGCGGTGAAACCGAATAAAACGAGATGAAAAAAGACACCTATCACTTTTTCGTGACAGGTGTCTTTTTAGCTTTATTCAAAAGCCATCTGGCTGGTGTAGAGCTGGTAGTAGAAGCCGCGCTTCTTGATCAAGTCAGCGTGTGGTCCTTCTTCAATGACCTTGCCGTCTTTCAAAACGACGATCTTGTCGGAATTCAGGATCGTCTTCAAGCGGTGGGCAATCACGAAGCTGGTCCGGCCAGCGATCACGTTGTCCATGGCCTTTTGGATCTTTTCTTCAGTAACCGTGTCGACGTTGCTGGTTGCTTCGTCAAGAATCAAGAAGGCTGGATCGACCAGGATCGTTCTGGCAATCGACAAAAGCTGCTTTTGCCCAGTTGAGAAGTTGGCCTGGCCGTTCTCAATCGGCGTGTCATACTGCTTTGGCAGAGTCATGACAAAGTCGTGCAGCTGGGCTTCCTTGGCCGCGGCGATGACTTCGTCCATTGACGCATCCGGCTTGCCGTAGCGGATGTTGTCAGCCACCGTCCCAGAGAAAAGGACTGAATCCTGAAGCACGATCCCAACATTGCTCCGCAGGTTTTCCAGCTGCAGGTCGCGGACGTCAGTGCCGTCAAAAGTTACAGCCCCGCTGTTTACGTCATAGAAACGGTTGATCAAGTTCATGATCGTCGTTTTACCAGACCCTGTCGGACCAACGACAGCAACTGACTGACCCTTTGGTACCTCAATTGAAACTCCATGCAGGATTTCCTTGTCAGGCGTGTAGCCAAAGTGGACGTCTTCCAAGCGAACCGCGTCATCAATACCGGAGATGGTCTTGCCGCCTGGAACCGTGTTTTCTTCATCTTGCTCTTCTACCGTCTCAAGCCGGCGGGCACCGGTTAAAGCCAATTGCAGCATGGAGTAGATGGAAGTCACTTGCGTCAAAGGCTGGAAGTAGGTCCAGGAGTATTCGGTGAAAGTCACGATCAAGCCCAGACCGGCTGCCTGGCTGACCTGCTTGGTCATGATCATGTAGGCACCGGCAGCAATCACGATGGCAAAGTTCAATAGTGAGAAGCCGGTAACCAAGGGGTTAAGGATGCCTGAGTAGAACTGGCCCTTGAACATGGCTTCCCGCACCTTAGCGTTTTCCTTTTTGAAGCCGGCAACTGACTGCTCACGCAGGCCCTGGGTGATGATCACGTTTTCCCCGTTGAGCTGTTCATTGATGTAGGCATTGAGCTCGCCAACCCGGTCTTGCTGCTTGTCCAGGTGAACGCGGGCTTTTTTCATGATGATCCAGCTCAAAAGCAGGATCAATGGGGTAGTAGCCACAACGCTGAGGGCCAGCTTCCAGTTGATGGCGAACATCACGATGATGGTGCCAAAAAAGAGCAGGGACTGGGAAATGATTTCGAAAAAGGCGTTGTTCAGAGCGTTGAAGATGTTGTCCAGGTCACTGTTGAACAAAGACAAGATCTGCCCGTCCTGGTGGCTGTCAAAATAGCGGATAGTCATCCGTTGGAGTTTGCCAAAAAGCCCCTTGCGCATGTCATTGTTGGCATTGGCGTTGAACTGCGTCATCAGCATCCAGGCGATGTAGGTGGCAATGGAATTCAGCGCGTAGAAACCGGCCATCAAGGCCAGAGCTTGGTAAAAGACGGTGAGGGACCCTCTGCCTTTAACAAAAGCAGACAAGTCCGTGACTGCCCTGCCTAAAAGAGACGGGGCGATTACCTGGGCGATAGTCGCAATCAAGTAGAAGACGACTGAAATAGCGATTGGCTTCTTGTAGTTTTTTAGATATTTTTTCAGATAAGTGAGGGACTTTTGCTTGTCTGACATTAGAGCTCCTCCTTTCTTTCTTTGGCTTTCTGGGTCTGGTAGATTTCCTGGTAAACCGGGGAAGTCTTGAGCAGGTCCTCGTGAGTGCCTTCGGCAACCAAACGGCCTTCATCCAGCACCAGGATCTTGTCAGCATGCATGACTGAGACGATCTTTTCGGCGATCATGATCGTGGTCGTGTCTGGCAACTGCTTTTCAAGGGCTTCTTGGACCAGCTTTTCACTTTCAGCGTCCAGAGCCGAAGTTGAGTCGTCCAAGATCAAGATTGGACTGCCGGCGATGATCCCCCGGGCAATTGACAAGCGCTGCTTTTGCCCGCCGGAGAAGTTGGCACTTCTTTCTTCAACTTCATGGTCAAAAGTTTCATCGTAGCGCTGGATAAATTCGTTGGCTTGAGCCATTTGCGCTGCCCGTTCCAGTTCATATGGGGTTGCGTCTTTTTTGCCTTGGCGGAGGTTGTCAGCGATGGTGCCGGAGAAGAGGACGGCCTTTTGCAAGACATATGAGACAGTCTTGCGCAGGGCAGTTTCGCTTACCTGCCGGAGGTCGCTGCCGCCGATCTTGATCTTCCCGGTAGTCGGGTCATAGAGGCGGGCGATCAGTTGGGCCAGGGTGGATTTACCGGACCCAGTCGCCCCGACGATGCCGACCATTTGCCCTGCTTCAACTTCAAAAGAGACATGCTTTAAGACAGGCTGCTGGCCGTCAGGGTAGGTAAAGGAAACGTCATCAAATTCGATGGATCCCTTCAAGGCATCGTCTGGAGCTTTGTCATTGAAGACGACATCTGGCTGGGTATCCATGATTTCCTGAATCCGCCGCAAGGAGACGTTACCACGGGAAATCTGCATAACGGCCATGCCAACGAGCAGGATGGCAAAGAGCATGGTCAAGACATAGTTGACGTAAGGCGTGATGACGGAAACGTCTTGGGGATGCTGGAGAATGCTGGTTCCAAGCAAGTAGACCACTAAGCTGATAACCAGGTAGGAAACCAGCTGGGCACCAGGCAGGATGGTGGAGAACCAGTAGCCAACCTTGATGTTGACTTCATTTAATTCATCAGAATCCTTGTTCATTTTGGCAATTTCCTGGGAGCTCTGGTTGAAGGATTTAACAACCCGGACCCCTTGCAAGTATTCCCCAGTCCGCCCAGAGATCTTGTCCATGTACATTTGGAACTTGTCAAACATGGCGGTCATCTGCTTAACTGCCACGATGCCCAGGCCCATGATCAAGACCAAGAGAACGACGACTGCCCACCAGTAGCGGGGGATGGTGACGATGGCCATGATGATTGACCCGATTAGGATCAAAGGCATCCGGATCAGCTGCATGAAGATGGTCATGATCATGTTCATGATCTGCTGCATGTCGTTGATCAAGCGAACGCTGAGTGATTCCGAAGAAAACTTTTGGACATTAGCCAAAGAGAAGGTTTGGATCTTGGCATAGGTGTCTTCTCTAAGGTCGCTGACGACGCCTTGGGTAATCCGGGCGGCGTAGTATACGTTGAGAACACCGGTAAGGATTGACAAAAGACCCAGGCCAATCAAGATGGCGGTGTCACGGATGACAGCCTGCTGCTGGTCTGCCAGCAACTCATTTTGCACCTGCTGAAGCAGGCGGGGCTGGTAGAGAGTGGCAAAAACTGAAAAGAAGATCGTGATCAAAGTCGCGAAAACGTCCTTCTTGTATCGCTTGAAGTAGGGTAATAGCAGTTTCATTTTTCCTGTTTTTCCTCCTTTAAGTTTGCTATTTCATCGCTGAGAAGATCAGTCCACTCGTTCAGAATTTGGCAGGCCAAAGCTGCCCGGTCAAAGCCGAGCTTGTCAATGACCCGCTTTTCGATAGCCAGGATCTCACATTCTTTTTCCTGGGCATAGGCTTGTCCGGACTGGGTTAAGCTGCAGTACTTGACCCGCTTGTCCTGGTCGTTGGCAGTGATTTCCAGGTAGCCGCGTTCGCTGAGACTGTGGATCCCTTTGCTGATGGATTGCTTGGGAATGCCGCTGCGGTAGATCAGCTCTTTTTGCGCAAGGCGGGGATGGGTCAAGAGCTCATAAAGAATGATGCTCTCGTACTGGCTGATCCCCATCAGCTTGTCATACTGGCTATAGGCGTGATTGGCCCGGACACTGGCCAGGGTTACTAATTCTGAAATGCTTTCGTGTGTGTTTGGGTTCATTAAAAAAGTCTCCTCATGGACAATATCTAAAATATTAGTCTCTATGTAGACTAATGTCAAGGGGGATGCTTGGAAATAGCAAAATAATTTCTATTCTTGGCAAAGAAACGATAAAAATGAGATAATGTCATTGATGTATGCGCTTACTGAATTAAAGTGCTTGTAAAGTAAAAAGTTAAGGAGAAAAAATGAAGATTGTATTGATGGAGCCACTGGGTATTGAGAAGGATACCCTGGTCAAGCTGGCAGAAGCATTAACCGGAAAGGGACATGAATTTGTAGCTTACGACAGTTTTTCAACCGATCCTGAAGAGCTGAAAAAGCGGAGCGAGGGCGCGGATGCCTTGATTATCGCCAACCATCCCTTGCCGGGGGAAGTAATCCGGGCGGACAAGAATTTGAAGTTTATTTCCGTTGCCTTCGTTGGGATTGATCATGTTGACCTGGAAGCCTGCAAGGAGATGGGGATCAAGATCTCCAATACTGGTGGCTATTGCAACGATGCGGTGGCTGAATTGGCAGTCGGCTTGACCCTGGACTGTCTCAGAAACATCAGCGCCGGCAATGAGGCTGTTCAGGCAGGAAAAGGCAAGAGCGGCCTTCAGGGGCGTGAACTGGCGGGCAAAACAGTCGGCATTGTTGGTACCGGAGCAATCGGCTGCCGGACGGCAGAGATTTTTAAA
>NZ_BOCG01000014.1 GCF_016587775.1 Lactobacillus nasalidis
CTCCTCTTCTTCTTTGCTGATCTCCTGCCCTTCCAGCATCCGCCAAAAAGCCGCCTGCAGCCGGTCAAGCACGGCCTGCGGCTGCTGGACGGCCAGGCTGGCCAGAATGGTGGCTGATGCCTGGGAAATCGCGCATCCCTGCGCCTGGCAGGCAATCCGCGAAATTTTTCCGCCGGCCAGATCAACCTGCAAAGTCAGCCGGTCCCCGCAGCTCTCGTTGACCAGGCTGACTTCTTTGGCGGGATTGGCCAGCGGCTGCCGGTATTTCGTGCTGGCGGCATAGTCCAGCAAAACGGCCTGGTAGACCTGCTTCAAATCATCTAGTGCCATTGAAAAACTCCTTTGCGGCGCTAACGCCCTGGACCAGGGCCCGCACGTCGCTTTCGTCATTGTAAAAAGCCGCGCTGGCCCGGGCTACGGCAGAGACGCCCAGCCAGTCCATCAGCGGCTGGGCGCAGTGCTGGCCGGCCCGGATGGCAATGCCTTGGGCGTCCAGGGCGGTCGCCAGGTCATGGGGGTGAATGCCGGGCAGGTTGAAGGCGACGATTCCGCCGCCATAGCCGTAAACTGTCGCCCCGGCAGCTTCCAGCCCCTGGGCCATCTGCCGGCCCAGGCTGGCTTCCCGGTCCCTGATGGCTTCCAAGCCGATTCCGGTCAGGTAATCAACGGCCGCCCCCAGAGAAATGGCCCCGGAAACGTTCTGGCTGCCGGCTTCAAACTTTTGCGGGGCCGGCTTGAAGCTCGCGTCCGTCAAGCTCACCTCGCGGATCATCTCCCCGCCGAATTCCAGCGGTCGGGTCTGCTCCAGCAGCTCCCGGCGGCCGTACAAAACCCCGATTCCTGTCTGGGCCAGCATCTTGTGGCCGGAAAAAGCGTAAAAATCGCTTCCCAGCTCCTTGACGTCAACCGGCAGGTGTCCGGCGGCCTGGGCCCCGTCGATCAGGACCAGGGCCCCCTGCTTTTTGGCCATGGCGGCCAGCTCCTTGACCGGCTGCTCCGTGCCCAGCACATTGTCGACCTGGGCCAGGGCCAAGAGGCGGACGCGGCTGGTCAAGACTTTTTCCGCCCCAGCCAGGTCAACAGCCCCCTTTTTGTCCAGGGGCAAAAAGACCAGCTTGGCGCCGGTGGCCTTGGCGACCTGCTGCCAGGGAATCAGGTTGCTGTGGTGCTCTGCCGCCGTCAGGGCAATCTCGTCGCCCGGCCCCAGCTGCCAGCGGAAGTAGCCAAAGGCCGCCAGGTTGATGGCACTGGTCGTGCCTTTGGTAAAAACTATCTCGTCAGCTTCAGCGCCAATGAAGGCCGCCAGCTTTTTCCTGGCAGACTCGTAGGCTGCCGTGGCCGCCTGCGACAAGGCGTAGGTGCCCCGGTAGATA
>NZ_BOCG01000015.1 GCF_016587775.1 Lactobacillus nasalidis
GCCTTGGTGAGCCGTTACCTCACCAACTAGCTAATGCGCCGCGGGCTCATCCTAAAGTGACAGCTTGCGCCGCCTTTCAAACTTGAGTCATGCGACTCATGTTGTTATCCGGTATTAGCACCTGTTTCCAAGTGGTATCCCAGTCTTTAGGGCAGATTGCCCACGTGTTACTCACCCATCCGCCGCTAGCGTCCAACAAATCATCCCGAAGGAATC
>NZ_BOCG01000016.1 GCF_016587775.1 Lactobacillus nasalidis
ATCAGTCAAAACGAAAACACGTCGGATTTGGCCATCCGGGCAGCCAAAAAGCTGCTTGAAGGGCAAGACCCGGCAGAGGTCGACTTGGTCATCGTCGCGACCATGTCCCCGGATGCATATACCCCTTCGACCGCCGCCTTGGTGCAGGCAGCCGTCGGCGCCAAAAACGCCGCCTGTTTCGACTTGTCAGCAGCCTGCTCGGGCTTCGTTTATGCCTTAGAAGCAGCCGAAAAGATGCTGACGAGGCCGCAGGGCCTGGCGATGGTGCTGGGGGCGGAAACCTTGTCCAAGCTCGTCGACTGGCAGGACCGCAGCACCGCCGTCTTGTTTGGCGACGGAGCCGGCGGAGTCCTGCTCAAAAAAGACGCGGCTGAACCGCGCTTTTTGATGACGCAGCTTAAAAGCTACGGCGAGCTGGGCCACTTCCTGTCGGCCGGCCGGACAGAAACGGCGCCGTTTCCAGGACCGGCCACGGGCCTGACGCCTTTCAGGATGAACGGGCGCGAGGTTTACAAGTTTGCCACGCACAAGGTGCCGG
>NZ_BOCG01000017.1 GCF_016587775.1 Lactobacillus nasalidis
GCCAGCTTGGCCCACAGCCAGTAAGTCAGCAGGCTGATGCCGGCCGTCCAGCCTGCTGTATACAGCAGGACGTAGCCGGTTTCCGGAAAAGTCTGCGTTGTCCAGCCCAGCAGGCGGAAAACCAGCCAAACGTACAGGCAGCTGACGGTAATCGCCAGGACGTTGCCCAGCAGGCGGAAGACGAACAGCTCCGGGAAAACCCGCGAATACCAGCGGCCAAATGCTGACAGGGCCGGCAAGACAAAGGTGTAGATGCCGATGACGCCCCAGAAATAAAGGTCAGAAACGACGCCA
>NZ_BOCG01000018.1 GCF_016587775.1 Lactobacillus nasalidis
CGGCAAAAAGTACTACTTCGCTGCTGACGGCAGCTTGCTCACCGGCTGGCAGACTATCGACGGCAAAAAGTACTACTTCGCTGCTGACGGCAGCTTGCTCACCGGCTGGCAGTCCATTAGCGGCAAAAAGTACTACTTGGCCACCGACGGCCACATGCTCACCGGCTGGCAGACCATTAGCGGCAAAAAGTACTACTTGGCCGCTGACGGCCACATGCTCACCGGCTGGCAGACCATCAAAGGCAAGAAGTACTACCTGGCCGCTGACGGCCACATGCTTACCGGCCCGCAAAAAATCGGCAGCAGCCGCTACCTGCTGGGCAAAAGCGGACAGCTGCAGACTGGCCTGCACAAATACGGCAGCTACTGG
>NZ_BOCG01000019.1 GCF_016587775.1 Lactobacillus nasalidis
CAAAGCGTCAGCCTTGTCTTCTGAGTGGCCGGATGCACCTGAAGCTGCGTCGATTTCCAGACCAAACTTTTCAGCAAAGTATGAGAATGGGTGCAGAGCTTCTGCGTGGTAGTACTTCACGAATTCTGGGTCGTCCAGGGTGTTCAGTTCAGTTGAGTAAGCCATGTGCTTGGTGTACTTAACGTCGATGAAGGCTGGGCCGTCCATCTTCTTCCATTCTTCTACAGCTGCTTGGAATTCAGCCTTGTCGTGAACAGTGAAGGCCTTCATGTTCATGCCTTCTGCAACCTTTGCCCAGTC
>NZ_BOCG01000020.1 GCF_016587775.1 Lactobacillus nasalidis
TTCTTTTACCTTGGCATCCTTGGCAAAAAGCTTGCTCAGCTCGCTGAAGCGGTAGCTGCCGACTTTTTCTTTCAAAAGGCTGGCCAGAAGCGATGTGTTGAAAAATTCGCTGGCTGCCGGCACGGCCTGGATCCTGAAGGCCAGCATCTCCCCCAGGCGGATATTTCGGCTGACGTAAGTCTTCAAAAGCCCCACCGCCTCCAGTTTGTGGATGGCTGACCAGAGCTGGCGCAAGCTGCAGTCAAGCTCTTCTTGCAGGTTGTACAGGGCCCGGGCCTGAGACAGGGGCTGGTAGGCGTCAAACTCCTGCTTCAAAGTCTGGTAGAGGGCAATCCCCAAAGCACCGACCAGGGGCTGGTAAAGCTTGACCAGAACCTTCTCCCGGTCGCCTTGGACAGGGAGCTTGTTCAAAATGACATAGCGCAGGCGCGGATTGGAATTGTTGTACATGGCTTACTTTGCCTTGCTGTGGCGGTCCATCATGTCCTCCATGGTCTTCATGAAGCTGGACATGTCGGTGAACTGCCGGTAGATGCTGGCAAAGCGGATGTAGGCAACGTCGTCGATGTCAGCCAGCTGGTCCATGACCAGTTCGCCGATTTCCTTGGAATAGATTTCGCTGACGCCCTTGGCCCGGATGCGGTTTTCCACGTTGTCGACCAGCTTGTTCAGCTGCTCACTGGTTACCGGCCGCTTCTGGCAGGCAGCTGCCACCCCGTTCAAGATCTTTTCCCGGCTGAAGGCTTCTCTGGTGCCGTCGTTCTTAATCACCAACAGGGGAGATTGTTCCACCCGTTCAAAAGTCGTAAAGCGGTAGCCGCAGTTTTCGCATTCCCGCCGCCGGCGGATGGTCCGCCCTTCGTCAGTCGGCCGGGAGTCAATTACTCGGGAAGCGTTTTGATGACAATTTGGACAAAGCATGAT
>NZ_BOCG01000021.1 GCF_016587775.1 Lactobacillus nasalidis
GCCAGGCCTACAGCCTGCCTTGGGTATTGCTGGGGACAGCCATCCTCTGGCTGGGCTGGTACGGTTTCAACGCCGGCAGTGCCTTCGGCATGAACAGCGTGGCGCTGACGGCCTGCCTGACCACGACCGTGGCCGCTGCTTCATCAATGATGACCTGGCTGCTGCTTGAGGAAAGCCTGACCGGCAAGGTCAGCCTGGACGGCATCTGCACCGGGACCCTGTGCGGCCTGGTCGGCATCACTCCGGGCGCGGGCTATGAAAGCTGCGTGGGCGCCCTCTTCACCGGGGCCCTGTGCAGCCTGGCCAGCTACTTCTTCATCAGCCGCGTGAAAGGCAAGCTCAGCTTCGATGATCCGCTGGACGCCTTCGGCTGCCACGGGGTTTCCGGCATCGTCGGCTCTTTGACCGTCGGGCTCTTTGCCAGCCGGGGAATCGACAAGCAGATTTCC
>NZ_BOCG01000022.1 GCF_016587775.1 Lactobacillus nasalidis
CAACCAGGACCACAGCAACTGGCTGCTGGCCAAGGACCTGCGCTATGAGCTGCATGCCGACTACCAGGACTTTGACATGGCGGCGGCGGCCGGGCAGGTGACAAGCCGCCGGCTGGCTGATTTTGTCAAAAAGTTGTATCTTAACGAAAGCTACGTATTAAAATGATCAAACCGCAAATTATCAGAAAAAGATTTCCGTCGGGCTTTCAGGCCCAGGTGATCCGCCGGCGCGGCTTCAACCAGCGCTTTCTGGGCATCATCGTGGATTTTGGCAGCAGCGACCCGCAGCCGCTGCCGGGCCTGGCCCATTTTCTGGAACACAAGCTTTTTGCCGCGGAAAGCGGCGACTTGTCGCTTGAATTTGAAAAAATGGGCGCCGACGTGAACGCCTTTACCTCTTTCAATGAGACCATGTACTACTGCAGCGGGGT
>NZ_BOCG01000023.1 GCF_016587775.1 Lactobacillus nasalidis
AATCCAAAGAAGACCTATCAGTATCCTGAGTAGGGCGGGACACGTGAAATCCCGTCTGAATCCGCGAGGACCATCTCGCAAGGCTAAATACTAACCAGTGACCGATAGTGAACCAGTACCGTGAGGGAAAGGTGAAAAGAACCCCGGGAGGGGAGTGAAAGAGAACCTGAAACCGTGTGCCTACAAGTAGTCAGAGCCCGTTAACGGGTGATGGCG
>NZ_BOCG01000024.1 GCF_016587775.1 Lactobacillus nasalidis
CCAAAATGGCTTCGCCATGCTTTTGGATCAAGTCTACCAAATATTGGATTCCTCCACGCTCCATCCCATATTTTCGGCTGAGGTAGGTGCCTCTTCTATGATCGTCTACCCATTCGTGGTAGATAGCGAGTTTTATTTCTTTAGTGTATTTAGTCATGAAAATAACCCCCGAAATTAGTGTCCTAATTTCGGGGGTCATATCAGA
>NZ_BOCG01000025.1 GCF_016587775.1 Lactobacillus nasalidis
GCCGGCACGCGGCTGAATACCAGATCGACCCGGACAAGATCATGACCATCGGCTTTTCAGCCGGCGGCCACATCGTCAGCGCGGCCAACTACCTGGCCGCCGAGCCCAAGTACCAGGAAAAATACGGCTATGAGGACAGCCAGGTTCTGCCTAACGCCACGATTTTGGGCTACCCGCTCACCGACGTGTACAAGGTGGCCTTTGAAATCGGCGGCAAGGCCGACGACGCCCTGCCGGAGGACCCGAAGCTGGTCGGCACGGCCCTGGGGGTCAGCGCCAAGACGCCGCCGACCTTCATCTTCCAGTCCTGGAACGACCCGATCTGCCTGCCAACCAATGCCATGGCCTATGAGGAGGCCCTGTTCAAAAACGGG
>NZ_BOCG01000026.1 GCF_016587775.1 Lactobacillus nasalidis
GCGGGCCCAGCACCTCTACCAGGAAAAAGAGCTGCCGGTAACGCCGAGTCTGGCCCGTTTTCTGGCCGGAAACTGGCAGCTGCAGGATTATCTGAAGATGGACGACGGGGTCATGGAGACCAACTTCAGCATGTGGACTGAAGTCAGCGACCCGATCCTGGCGGACCTGACCAAGCGCTACCTTTTCCGCCGGCCCCTGGCCAGCGTCACGGTCACGGAGGAAAGCAAGCTTCTCTTGCCGCGGCTGAAGGATTTGATCAAAGCCGCCGGCTTCAATCCGGACTACTACACTGGCGTTGGGTCGGCCTTCGACGAGCCGTATGACGCCTACAAGCCGAGCGGCAAGAATGCCAACAGCCAGATTGAAATCATGCAGGAAGA
>NZ_BOCG01000027.1 GCF_016587775.1 Lactobacillus nasalidis
CTATATACTAAAAGAATATAAAGCGACAAAAAAGTCCGGTCCACACGCGTGGACCGGGCTTTTAAAATGACTTGCCACTATAAGTTGGCAATAAACCAGTCAATCACTTTGTTCCAGAAGCTGCTCCAGCGCTCAGAAATCAGGTCCCAGCCGTGCAGCCGGTTGTCGTAGTAGACCTTTTCCCCGTCCGGACTGGTCAGCAGCAAGTCCTGAAAGGCAGCATCGTAAACGTCATCGGCGATGTTCCGCTGGCTTTCGCCAAAACCGCCGAAGGCACTTTCCAGAGCCACGCCGCCGGCGGCCTGCTGCTTGATTTGCCGCTGGCAGACCTTTTGCCCGTTGACCGACAGAGTCAAGCGGCTGCCTTTGACGGTC
>NZ_BOCG01000028.1 GCF_016587775.1 Lactobacillus nasalidis
CCCGCACTTTGAATACCTGCCTTATCAAAGCGACCGGCTGATGGTGGTGCTGCCGGCAGCGGATCCGCTGGCCGGGCAAAAGACGGTCAAGCTGGAGCAATTGCGGGAGCGCAATTTCATTCTGGAACCGGTCAAGTCCCGCCCATACCAGCTCTGCCTGTCGCTTTGTCAAGCCGCTGGCTTCAATCCCAAGGTGATCTACACCGACCACTATATTGAAAACATTACTGCCTTCGTCAAAAAGGGCCTGGGCGTCTCCCTTTTGATGGGCAAGGTTATCCCGAAGGACCCGGCTCTGGCCGCCATCCCCGTTCTGCCCAACACAACGGCCCAGATCACGGCCTGCTACCTGCCGGAAGTCGCGGAAAATTCGGGCCGGGAGGCGCTGCTTAAATACCTGCAGCGCTACTGTCAATCCTTAAAAATCGAATAAACACAAAAACAGCCAAGTTGCTCGCGAACTTGATGTGACCCCCAAAATTGGGACAAATTAGTATTACGCCGTTAAGGTTGTTAGAACATGATTCCGATATTCAATCGGGGTCATGTTTTTTCGTCCTGTTTTGATTCTTACGTTGTTGTAGTAATCGATATATTTGTGAATAGCTTGTTCAATCTCATTTAGGTCTTTGTATTTGTGCTCCTGCCCATAGAACATCTCACGCT
>NZ_BOCG01000029.1 GCF_016587775.1 Lactobacillus nasalidis
TGACCGCCTGCGTCCGCGCGTGCAGCAGGGCCAGGTGGCTGCCAGGCAGGCCCAAGGGCGCCAGGTCCAGCCGCTTTTGCAGGCGGGCGGCGATCCCGGCGCGGTCATTGACGTAGTCATCCGGTACCGCGGCCATGATCGCGGCCAGCACCCCCTTTAAGTCCATGCCGGCGCTAGCGACTGACTGCAGGGTCATCTGCGTCAGCAGCTGCTGGCAGA
>NZ_BOCG01000030.1 GCF_016587775.1 Lactobacillus nasalidis
CCGGGTCTTCAATCGTCATCACCATTTTCGTCCGGCTGAGCCGCCGGGCCAGTTCGTACATGGTCGTGGTCTTGCCTGACCCCGTCGGGCCGCTGGTCACGATCAGCCCCCGCCGCCAGCACAGATCCACCAGCTCCTGAAACTGCTCAGGCAAAAAATACCGGCTCTCTGCCAGCGAATATATGATCCGGATGACCAGGGAATCCTGCCCCCGGTAGTCACCCACGCTGGACAGGCGCAGCCAGTAGCGGCTTTCGTCCAGGTCGACAGCCATGCTGCCGACTTGGGGCCGGCGGTGTTCGGCAATATCCATTTCCGCCTGGTACTTGAACCAGTTGATCAACTCCAGCCCTTTGGCCTGGCTCAAAGCCGGCAGGTCCGTCAAATCTCCGGCCCTCAGCTTCAGCCGGCAGCAGTCAGCAGCTGGCAGGAAAAAGATGTCGCTGGCCCTTTGCCCGACCGCCTGCTTCAGCAGCTGCCGGGCCGCTTCTTCTATTTCCACGAAACCCTCCTTTCTCTTTCCTCCTCCACTGACTAGTACGCCAAAAAGCGCCGATTTTTTCCGCCGCGGCAAATTTTTTTAAAAAAGCGCGCAAAAAAACGCGGCTTTCCTAAGAAAGTCGCGTCTTGTCTAGCTTATTTTATAGGCGAATTATTCTTCGTCGTCAGCAGCTGCGGTGTAAACGTTGGAAACGTCATCGTCGTCTTCCAAAGCGTCAACCAGCTTGGCGAATTGTTCCTTCTTGTCTTCCGGAACCGGGGTGGTGTTTTGCGGCACCATGGTCAGTTCGGAAACAGCCAGCTGGTAGCCGGCCTTTTCCAAAGCGTCGCGGACAGCAGTGAAGCTCTTGGCGTCAGTGTAGATTTCGTAAGCGTCGTCACTGGTTTGCAGGTCGTCGCCGCCGGCTTCCATGACGTCCATCAGCATTTGGTCTTCGTCAGCGTCAGTAGTTGACCGGTCAATTACGATGTAGCCCTTGCGGTCAAACATGTAGGCAACTGACCCGGTAGCACCAAGGCTGCCGCCGTTGCGGGTGAAGGCCACCCGTACGGATGAGGCAGTCCGGTTCTTGTTGTCAGTCAAAGCT
>NZ_BOCG01000031.1:0-233 GCF_016587775.1 Lactobacillus nasalidis
GCGGTTGACGTCAATGTTGGTCACTTTGATTACACGGGAGGCCGGGTGAACGTACTGCCTAAGAAGCTTGATAGAATTTATAAAAAAATCAAGCACTATCAAAGGCAGCTTGCCAAAAAGCAAGTCAAAAATGGAGAAGCTGCTTGCGAAAGCAAGAACTACTTGAAGACGAAAGCCAAGCTTCAAGCTTGCTATCGCAAAGCTGGCAATATCCAAAATGACTTGATGCAGAA
>NZ_BOCG01000031.1:242-477 GCF_016587775.1 Lactobacillus nasalidis
GCTGGCAATATCCAAAATGACTTGATGCAGAAGTTTACGACCGAACTGGTTAATGACTACGACAAGATCGTGATCGAAAATCTGTCGGTTAAGGGCATGTTGATGAGCCACGTAGCTTCAAAGGGTGTTCACCGGTCGATGTTTGGCAAATTTAAGCAGATCTTGACCTACAAGTGCGATTGGTACGGTAAGGAACTTATTCTGGCAAATAAGCTGTACCCGTCTACTCAGCGTT
>NZ_BOCG01000032.1 GCF_016587775.1 Lactobacillus nasalidis
AAAATGGCTTCGCCATGCTTTTGGATCAAGTCTACCAAATATTGGATTCCTCCACGCTCCATCCCATATTTTCGGCTGAGGTAGGTGCCTCTTCTATGATCGTCTACCCATTCGTGGTAGATAGCGAGTTTTATTTCTTTAGTGTATTTAGTCATGAAAATAACCCCCGAAATTAGTGTCCTAATTTCGGGGGTCATATCAGAAA
>NZ_BOCG01000033.1 GCF_016587775.1 Lactobacillus nasalidis
CGCCATCATGGACCAGGGGCGGCCGAGCAAGATTGCCCTGGCGGTCTTGATTGACCGCGGCCACCGGGAGCTGCCGATCCGGCCGGACTTTATCGGCAAGAACATCCCGACCTCTGCCAAAGAAGACGTGCAGGTCCGGGTCAGCGAAATCGACGGCGCTGACGCGGTGCAGATCAGCGAGGACTAAAATGGCTGAACAATATT
>NZ_BOCG01000034.1 GCF_016587775.1 Lactobacillus nasalidis
ACTGCTTAAAGAAAAGCCTTCGCCGAGTGAACGAAGAGTTCGTAATATGTTAGTTGCCGATAAAAAAGACTGGCAGTATACACAATCAGCCCGAATTCTGCAACTGGCAATTTCCGACTTGGGCAAGGCTTGGAACAATTTCTTTGACAAGGCCCAACCAGACTGGGGCAAACCAAAATTTCGGTCAAAACGGGAATCCAGACAAGGCTTCAAAAGCGATCAGAGTAAGATCAAGGACGGAATTCTTTATTTGGAGCGGGCAAGAAGAAGCCACGTTCCAAAAGATCAATGGCGTGG
>NZ_BOCG01000035.1 GCF_016587775.1 Lactobacillus nasalidis
CAGCCCCAGCTGGCCGCTCTGGCTGCCGCCAGCTGCAAAAAGGCAGCGTTGTGGGTGATGCAGTCTTGCAGGATCTGCTGGCCGCGCCCTGACTGCTTGGGCATGTCAAGACCAAAGCAGTAGCGGCGGTCCAAAGTCAGAAAGAGACCGCGATTGCCGGCACACTCAAAGAGCTTCATCTGGTGCAGGGCCACCAGGTCAAGCGGCTTGTGGCGGATAATAAAAAAGGAGAAATAGGCATGTGAGCCAAAGGATTGTACATACTGGTCCGACATCCCGAGCTGCTGGCAGAGCTGCTTTTTGATGGTCAGTTCGTGAGCCGGCTCCTGCTTGCGCAGCTGGTGCACCAGGCGCCGGCAAGTCTTCTTTTCCAGCAGAATCCAGCCGCTTTCGGCGTCATAGGCGATCGTCCGGTAG
>NZ_BOCG01000036.1 GCF_016587775.1 Lactobacillus nasalidis
GGGACCATCCATGAAGATGCCCGGTCTCACTTTGGCTACGAAATCCAGATCAGCGACCTGGAAGTCGTGTCAAACAACGAAGGCTACCCGATCACCAACAAGGAACACGGGATCGACTTCCTGCTGGACCACCGGCACCTGTGGCTGAGAAGCCGCCGGCCATTTGCCATCATGCAGATCAGAAACCGCATCTTCAAGGCTACGGTCGACTTCTTTGAAAACGAAGGCTTCGTGAAGTTCGACGCTCCGCTTTTGATGCACTCGGCTCCAGAAGGGACGACCGAACTCTTCCACATCGACTACTTCGACCACGATGCCTACCTGTCACAGTCAGGCCAGCTTTACGGTGAAGTCGGGGCAGAAGCTTTCGGCAAGATCTTTACCTTCGGCCCGACCTTCCGGGC
>NZ_BOCG01000037.1 GCF_016587775.1 Lactobacillus nasalidis
GCCTTGGTGAGCCGTTACCTCACCAACTAGCTAATGCGCCGCGGGCTCATCCTAAAGTGACAGCTTGCGCCGCCTTTCAAACTTGAGTCATGCGACTCATGTTGTTATCCGGTATTAGCACCTGTTTCCAAGTGGTATCCCAGTCTTTAGGGCAGATTGCCCACGTGTTACTCACCCATCCGCCGCTAGCGTCCAACAAATCACCCCGAAGGG
>NZ_BOCG01000038.1 GCF_016587775.1 Lactobacillus nasalidis
GCTGTACATCTTGGGCGTCAAGGCCAGACTGGGCCTGCGGATCCAGTCGCAGATGCCGCCGGCGCAGGTGGCGGCTTTTGAGGCCGCGATTCCGGTCATGCTGGCTCTTTTTATAGTCGGCGGGCTGAACTATCTTTTCCAGACCATCACCGGCCAGTACTTTGGCGACTGGCTGCTGGAGATCATCCAGCTGCCGCTGCTCAAGCTGGGCCAGGGCTTTGTCATGGTGATT
>NZ_BOCG01000039.1 GCF_016587775.1 Lactobacillus nasalidis
TCCAGTTCGCTGAAGGTTCCCAGCAAAACGCCGCTAACCTGGTCAAAAACGCCCAGTTCCCTCAGCTGCTCCAAGAGACTGGCGACCCGCTCTGGCCGGCCCCGGTAGGCTTCCAGCAAGAGGACTGCCCCCTTGAAGTCGGGCCAATACGGCGTTCCCGCCAGCTTGAGCAAGCAGCGCAAGTTGCCGCCATAGACCGGCCCCTCCAGCCGCCTGCCCTGGCAAAAAGCGACTTCCAAATCATCCGGCAGGTTCTTCCCCGCCAGAAGGCGGTCCAAATAGCCGCCGGTCAATAAATCAGCGTTTTCCAGGCAGTTGCGCAGCTGGAAGTTCACGGCCCGGTTGCCATTTTCAGCCAGGGCATTCAAGATTGTCGTCAAGTCGCTGTAGCCATAAAAGACTGCCTGACTGCCCTTGATCCGGTCAAGGTCCAGTTCACCCAGAACCGTGTTAGCCAGGTCGCCGCCGGAAATATCAAAAATATGCGCCATTTCCGGGTCCAGGAAGAAATTCTCCAGCTCCCTGGCCCGCCGCTTTCCCCGTCCTGCTAGGTCAGCATCCGTCAGAAAGCGGCTGACGGCAACCTCCAGGCCCCGGTCTTCAAGCAGCTTTTTCAGCTGGTCGACTACGGGGAGGTAGGCT
>NZ_BOCG01000040.1 GCF_016587775.1 Lactobacillus nasalidis
GCGGCAGCGACGACGGAAGATTCTTCCGTCGTCATCGGCACCCGCCATTTTTTGCCGTTGACCAGGGCGCCGGTAAGGCAGCTTAGGGGCAGCTTGACTTCCCCGATCACGTTTTCGCTTAAGTCATTCAGCCGGTTTAAGTCAGCTTCTGGGATATCTTCCAGGCTGACACCGTCAGCTTTTAAAAACTGCCGCCTTTCTTCAGGCGGCAACTGATAAAATTTCATTCTATGCTTATGCCTTTTCTACTTCAAAAGCGATTGCCAGGCCGCCGCCGATGCAG
>NZ_BOCG01000041.1 GCF_016587775.1 Lactobacillus nasalidis
CACAGGCAGCTGGCCGGCTGCCGGCGGGGCAAAAGCAGCTGCCACAAGTCCAGCTCTTCGGTAAAAGTCTGGTTGCAAAACAGACACAGGCTCATCTGCGGTTCATCTCCTTGATTTCCTTGACCGCGGCCCGGATCTGCCGGCTGTAGCGACGGTAGCAAAACAGGACCAGGCCGCCGGGATCATGGCGGTCGCGGCCGACCCGGCCGGCAATCTGCACCAGGCTGGCCGCCGTGTAGATCTCATCGTCAGCGGCCACGATAATCACCCAGACGT
>NZ_BOCG01000042.1 GCF_016587775.1 Lactobacillus nasalidis
GCCCTCGATCACCTGGCCGGCCAGCAGCCGGTCCGGCGTCAGCCCCAGCAGGTCTGCCG
This sequence comes from Lactobacillus nasalidis, assembly GCF_016587775.1. Classification (GTDB taxonomy): domain Bacteria; phylum Bacillota; class Bacilli; order Lactobacillales; family Lactobacillaceae; genus Lactobacillus; species Lactobacillus nasalidis. The sequence goes on from NZ_BOCG01000042.1 coordinate 60, forward strand.
CCTCTTCGGCCCGGCCAGCGTCCTTCCACAGAATCGACGCGAAGCCTTCTGGAGACAAGACCGAATACATCGAATTTTCCAGCATCCAGACCTCGTCGCCGCAAGCCAAAGCCAGGGCACCGCCTGAGCCGCCTTCACCGAAAATCACGCTGATGATTGGCGTTGCGGCCTGGCCGATCTCGGTCAGGCACTGAGCAATCGCCTGCCCTTGGCCGGCGTATTCAGCCTCTTTGCCCGGAAAGGCTCCGGCCGTGTCGATAAAGAGCAGGACCGGCCGCTTGAAGCGCGCGGCTTCTTTGACCAGCCGGGCTGCCTTGCGGTAGCCGGATGGTTCCGGCTGGCCGAAGTGTTTGGCCAGCCGTTCGTCCAAATTGTGCCCGCGGCTGGTCGTGATTACGGTCACCGGCTGGCCGGACAACAGGGCGAGCCCGCCGACAATCGCCGGATCGTCGCCGCCCTGGTGGTCGCCGTGCAGCTCCATGAAATCACTGAACAAATGCTCGCGCAGATAGTGCGCTGACAATTTGTCGCTGGCCCGGGCCGCCCGGACCGTATCCATTGCCTTAGTCATGCTGCATCCCCCCGTACTTTAAGAGCCAGGCAATCGTCTCTTTTTCTTCCTGCCGCACGACGATCCGGTCAATAAAACCATGCTTTAAGACCGTCTCGGCGCTTTGGGCATCCCGCGGCAGCTTCTCGTGAATCGTTTGCTCGATCACTCTGCGGCCGGCAAAAGCGACCATCGCGTGAGCTTCAGCCAGGGTAATGTCGCCTTCGCTGGCAAAACTGGCCGTAACCCCCCCGGTGGTCGGATCAGTCAAAACGACCAGGTAGAGCAGACCGGCAGCTTTGTGGCGGTTGATGGCGTTGACGACCTTGGCCATCTGCATCAGGGAATAAATCCCCTCCTGCATTCTGGCACCGCCGCTGGCAGTGAAGATCACCACCGGCAGCCGCCGCCTGGTGGCTTCCTCGATCAGCCTGGTCAGTTTCTCGCCCGTCATCTGCCCCAAAGAGCCCATGATGAAAAACGGGTCCATAATTCCCAGAGCTGCTGGCTGGCCGCCAATAACTCCCCGTCCCGTCCAGACAGCTTCGTTTAAGCCGGTCTTTTTCCGCCCCGCCTTGACCTTTTGCCCGTAGTCGGGAAAGCGCAGCGGGTCACTGGGCACGAGGTCAGCGAACCATTCCTCGCTCTCTTCGCACAGCCAGGCCAGCCGCTCCCGGGCAGTCAGCCTGAAGCCGTAGTCGCATTCCGGACAAGTCCGGTACTTGTCCAGTCGGTTGGCGAAAAATTCCAAGCCGCAGTTTGGACAGCGCTGCATCAAGCCGCTGGGAACCAGTTCTTCAGCTCCCTTGTTGGCCTTGACGTGCCTTTCAGAGATCGTGTTGCGCTTTTTAAACAGCCTCATGCTTTACTTCCTGCTCCTTCCAGCGGGGCAGAAATTCTTTCTCCAGGTAAGTATTGGAAAAAGTTCCCCGCTTAAATTCCGGATCGGCCAGGATCGCCAAGTGGAAATCCTGGTTGGTCTTGATGCCGCGGATGACCAGCTCCTTTAAAAGGCGCTGCATTCTGGCAATTGCTTCCTCGCGGTCGCTGCCCAAGGCAATGATTTTGGCCACCATGGAATCGTAAAATGGCGAAACCGTCATCCCCTGGTAAAGAGCGGAATCGATCCGCATGCCAGGATTGCCGATCGGCAAGAAGAGATAGTCAATCTGCCCGGTCGACGGCATGAAGTCCCGCTCCGGGTCTTCAGCATTGATCCGGCATTCGATGGCATGGCCCTTGGAGGCCAAATCAGCCTGGGTAAAGGGCAGCTTTTCGCCGCTGGCCACCAGAATCTGCGCTTTTACCAGGTCAACCCCAGTTACCATTTCGGTTACGGTGTGCTCAACCTGCAGACGGGTGTTCATTTCCATAAAGTAAAAATGGTGGTCCTGGTCCATCAAGAACTCAATCGTGCCGGTGTTCAAGTAGTCAGCCGCCTGGGCTGCCCGCACGGCAATCTCCCCCAGCTTCCGGCGTTCTGTTTCAGTCAAAAGCTCACACGGGCTCTCTTCGATGACCTTTTGCTTGCGCCGCTGCAGGCTGCAGTCTCTTTCCGGGAAATAAACGCAGTTGCCAAAACGGTCGCGGATGATCTGGACTTCAATATGCTTGACCTTGGTCAAGACTTTCTCCAGATACATCTGGTCATTGCCGAAATCCAGCCGGGCTTCGTTTTGCGCCACGCTTAAGGCCGCGGCCATGTCCTCAGGCCGGCTGACCTGGCGGATGCCCTTGCCGCCGCCACCAGCGGCCGCTTTCAATAAGACCGGATAGCCGACTGCTTCAGCAATGCCGGCTGCTTCTTCAGCTGAGCTGATAAAGTCCTGGCTGCCCGGGGTCACCGGCACCTTGTTTTTAATCATCAGCTGCCGGGCATGTTCTTTGTTGCCCATCTGATCGATCGTCTCCGGGCGCGGGCCGATGAAGGTCAGGCCGCAGGCCCGGCAGAGCTCGGCAAATTCCGCGCTTTCCGACAAAAAGCCGTAGCCCGGGTGGATCGCTTGGGCGCCAGTCCCGGTAGCAGCCGCGATAATGTTTTTGATGTTCAGATACGAGTCGCTTGGGCGGCTTGAGCCCACGCAGACCGCTTCATCGGCCAGCTGGACGTGCAGGCTGTCGCGGTCAGCCACTGAATAGATGGCAACCGACTTGATGCCCATTTCCTTAAGGGTGCGGATAATGCGCACCGCTGCTTCGCCGCGGTTGGCGACTAAGACTTTGTCAAACATGTTAATCACCTGAAATCATGAAGGTCAGTTCCGCCGTGCAGGCTTTCTGGTCGCCGACCCAGGCCGTTGCCTGGCCCAGGCCGACCGGCCCCTTGATTTTTACCAGCTCCACTTCCAGGCGAAGCTGGTCGCCCGGCTTGACCATCCGCCGGAACTTAGCCTGCTTGATGCCGCCGAAATAGGCAGTCTTGCCTTTAAAGCGGCTGTCGCTCAGCAGGGCCACGGCACCAGTCTGAGCCAGGGACTCCACGATCAAAACGCCCGGCAAAACCGGATTTCCCGGGAAATGCCCCTGGAAAACGGCCTCGTTGTTGGTAACGTTGCGCAGGGCCACGGCCCGCTGGCCCGGGACCAGGTCCAGGACCCGGTCGATCAAGAGCATCGGGTAGCGGTGCGGAATGATTTCTTGAATTTGACTGGCATCTAATGTGGTCATGCTAAGCCTCCTCAATCAAAAACAGGGTCTGTTCGCATTCAACCAGGTCTTCGTTTTCAACGCAGACTTCGCGGACAATTCCGGCTACGTCGCTCTTGATTTCCGTCATCATCTTCATCGCTTCCACGATGCAGACGGTCTGGCCAACTGCCACGCGGTCGCCGACCTTGACAAAAGGCGGCTGGTCAGGCTTGGCCTGCAGGTAGATCGTGCCGACCAGGGGCGACTTGATCGCGTGCCCGCTTTCGCTGCCTTCAGCTTCTTTGGCCGCCGGAGCCGGCAGAGAAGACGGAGCCGGGCCAGAAGCGGCTGGCTCCTCTCTGACCGGGGCCGGTGCAGGGGCCGGCTGGCCCTGGGTGACCTCGTTTTTACTCAAAAAGAGCTCCAGGTCTCCCAAAGACAGGTTCATTTCCCGGATGCTCGATTTTTCGAAGCGATCCATCAGTTTTTCAACATCTGTTATTTCCAAAATCAAGCCCACTTTCTAAAAGCTAAGACTGCGTTGTGGCCGCCAAAACCAAAGGAATTGCTCAAGGCGTATTCAACGTCCTGCTCTTGCTGGCCGGCCTTAACCAGGTTGACCGGGCAAGCCGGATCCTGGTCAAAGCAGCCGACATTGGCTGGCAGAATTCCCTTTTCCAGGCTGGCACAGGTAATGACCGCTTCCACGGCGCCGGCCGCCCCGAGCAGGTGCCCCGTCATCCCCTTGGTTGAGGAAACCAGCACCTGGTCGCCAAAGACGGCATTGATCGCCTTGGCTTCCCCGCTGTCGTTGGCCTTGGTGGCCGTCCCGTGGGCGTTGATGTAGCCGACGTCTTCCGGTTTGATCCCGGCTTCTGCAACGGCCAGCTGCATTGCCCGGGCTGCTCCTGCCCCAGTCGGGTCGGGACTGGTGATGTGGTAGGCGTCACTGGTGGCGCCGTAGCC
>NZ_BOCG01000043.1 GCF_016587775.1 Lactobacillus nasalidis
TGAACCAATCATAAAACGAATGAAAAAGCAAATTTGACGAATCAGAATTTTCTAGTATACTAATATTTGTTGCCGCGTGAGACAAGCAAGTCTCGCGGAGGCAAAAAGAAAATATCAGAAAGCTGTTGACAATAAGTCAACAAGCGAGTAAGATATAAAACGTTGCGACACAAAGATGCAGTTGGTACTTTGAAAACTGAACAAAGTTTCGCAGTGTGCGGGTCAAACGAAGTTTGATCCAAACAAA
>NZ_BOCG01000044.1 GCF_016587775.1 Lactobacillus nasalidis
GTCTTGTACTCAGTCCCCTTCGTTACGCTCGGTGACAGTTCATTGCCGTCTTCATCGACAAACTTTTCAGTCAGACCATACTTGTTCTGAGTGTAAACAACAGGAGTGTCCTTAGTTGGATCTTCCGGAGTTACGTTCGGAACATCAGTTGAGTAGCCTGGTACGGTCGGAGTTGGCTCGTTTGGAGTCACCTTGGTTGGGTCGTCTGGGTCGTTCTCGTAAGTCGGCGTATCTGCACCTGGAATTGGCGTGTTGTTTTCATCTACAGG
>NZ_BOCG01000045.1 GCF_016587775.1 Lactobacillus nasalidis
AAGAGAACCTGAAACCGTGTGCCTACAAGTAGTCAGAGCCCGTTAACGGGTGATGGCGTGCCTTTTGTAGAATGAACCGGCGAGTTGCGTTAGTCAGCAAGGTTAAGTCAGAAAAGACGGAGCCGCAGCGAAAGCGAGTCTGAAGAGGGCGAGAAGTTGGCTGATGCAGACCCGAAACCAAGTGACCTACCCATGACCAGGTTGAAGGCGCGGTAAAACGCGCTGGAGGACCGAACCCACGTAAGTTGAAAATTGCGGGGATGAGTTGTGG
>NZ_BOCG01000046.1 GCF_016587775.1 Lactobacillus nasalidis
CGCCGAGATCGAATGCAAGCGCTGCTTCTTCGCCGGCCAGCCGATTGCCGGCTGGGTCAACCGCCGGCGCCTGGGTGCCGTCTACGTCTACAACGACGAGCGCGTGGAAAAAGTCGGCCTGAACTATTAGGCAAAACAAAAGCAGCCTCACCAGTTGGTGAAGCTGCTTTTTTACTAGGCCGTGGTCCGGCTGACGCTGAAGAGAGTCTTGAAGACCCCGGTCGACAGACCTGGCGTGTCGTTGACGATGAAGCTGAGGATCGAGGAGTCGCTGATCATCTGGCTCAGCTGGCTGACGCCGACGGAGTTGAGGATCGACAAGACCACATACATGAAGAAGTAGGCGGCCACGAAGGAAACGATTGCCCCGGCCGTGTGGTCCAAGGTGGCCGTGAAACCTGACTTGTTTTCCTGGACCGGCAGCCAGCTCTTGAAGACCTTGGCAATCTGCTTGAGGGCAAAGAGCAGGACGAAGAAGGCGCCGAACCGGCAGACCTGCAAGGCCATGGAGGAGTCGGTCTGACTCTGGGCAAAGAGCTTGTAGATGAAGTTGCCGACCGGGTTCTGCAGCATGATCGCGATCATGAAGACGATCCCGGCGAAGATCAGGTTGACGATCCGCTTGGAGAAGCCGACCTGGTAACCCTTGTAGGTCTGCCAGGCCAGATAAAGTAAGACGAAAATGACTAATAACATGGTTAACTTCCTTTGTTTTGTTTGTTGGTTGATTTTTCCACGGATTATTTTTGACCTTCAGGCAAAAATAATCCATAATTGTTAAGATAGTTTGTGTAACATTTTTTTGCGCAAGATAGCTTTTTGCGTTACATTTAAGGGTGTGAAACACGGTTTCACGGGTGAAAGAATGAATCCTGAACTTTTTGCAGAAACATTGTCAAAATATAATTTTAAGTTGTCGGCCGCGCAAGAGCAACAATTTAAAACATATTTTAAAGAATTGGTCCGGGTCAATGAACATGTCAACCTGACCCGCATAACCGCGGAAGATGAAGTCTACCTCAAGCACTTCTATGACAGCGTGACCCCGCTTTTGCTCTTGCCGGAGGCCTTCGCGCAGGGAGCCAGCCTGGTGGACGTCGGCGCCGGGGCGGGCTTTCCGTCCCTGCCGATCAAGATCCTGCGGCCGGATCTCAAGGTGACCATTGTCGATTCCCTGGGCAAGCGGCTGAATTTCCTGGCCGACCTGCTGGAGAAGCTGGACATCAGCGGCGTGAACCTGGTGCACGGCCGGGCCGAGGACGTGGGCCAGAACCCGGAATACCGGGAAAAGTTCGACATCGTGACCGCGCGGGCCGTGGCCAGAATGAGCGTTTTGTGCGAATACTGCCTGCCTTTGGCCAAAACCGGCGGCAAGTTCCTGGCCTTGAAGGGGCCAAGAGCCGACGACGAACTGGACGCGGCCAGAAACGCCCTGGCCAAGCTGGGCGGGGAGGCGGCCTTCAGCCGGGTGTTCACCCTGCCGGGCAGCGATGAAGAAAGAACCATCATCCTGGTCGACAAGGTCAAGGAAACGCCGGGCAAGTACCCGCGCCAGGCAGGCACGCCAAGCCGGAAACCCTTGTAATTTTTTGGGAGGTGCCAAATGGCTTTTGGTTTTTTCCATCGAAATGAAATTCCGCGCGACAAGCAGGTCCAAGACCTGCCGCTGACGGAAATCCACCCGAATCGCTACCAGCCAAGACGGACTTTTAGCGATGATTCCATCAAACAGCTGGCCCAGACCCTGGACCAGGAGGGGCTGCTGCAGCCGATCGTGGTCCGCGAGGACCAGGGCGGCTATGAGATCATCGCCGGCGAACGCCGCTACCGGGCAGCCAAGAGCCTGGGCTGGGAGAAGATTCCGGCAATCGTGAACAATCTCGACGACCAGCAGACTGCTTCTCTGGCCCTGATCGAGAACCTGCAGCGGGAAAACCTGAACCCGATTGACGAGGCCCAGGCCTATGAGCAGCTGATGCAGCTCAACCAGCTCACCCAGACCCAGCTGGCCCAGGACATCGGCAAGTCCCAGTCCTACGTGGCCAACAAGCTGCGCCTGCTCAAGCTGTCTGCCCCCGTGCAGGAGAGCCTGGCCAAAGGCGAGATCAGCGCCCGCCACGGCCGGGCCATGCTGGGCCTGACGGAAGCCGACCAGGCAGCCCTGCTCAAGGAGGTCATCGACCACGGCCTCAGCGTCAAGGAGACGGAAGAGCGGGCAGCCAAACTGGCCAGCCCCAAGCCCGTCGTCAAGAAGAAGCAGGCCGTCCGCTACGGCCGGGACCTGCAGCTGCAGATCAACACGATCAAGCAGGCCGTCAAGCTGGCCAAGGAATCCGGCGTGAAGGTCAAGGTCACGGAAGCCAAGTCAGCGGACGAGTACCAGATCACTATCGTGCTGAAGAACCAGAGAAAGAAAAAGGAGGATTAGCATGAGCAGCGTCATCGCAGTTGCCAATCAAAAAGGCGGCGTCGGCAAGACCACGACGACCATCAACCTGGCCGCTTCCATTGCCAAAAGGGGCTACAAGGTCCTGATCGTGGACATCGACCCGCAGGGCAATGCCACCTCGGGGCTGGGAATCGAGAAGTCGACGATCGAATACGACATCTACAACGTCCTGGTCGACGAGATCCCGATTGCTTCAGCCATCAAGCCGACCAGCAGCAAGAAGCTGGACATCGTGCCGGCCACGATCAACCTGGCCGGGGCCGAGACCGAGCTGATCAGCATGATGGCCCGGGAGACCCGGCTGAAGGGCGCCATTGAGGATTTGGGCGACAAGTACGACTTCATTCTGATCGACTGCCCGCCTTCTTTGGGCCAGCTGTCGATCAATGCCTTTACCGCCAGCCAGTCGATTCTGATCCCGGTCCAGAGCGAATACTACGCCATGGAAGGGCTCAGCCAGCTGCTCAACACCATCCGCCTGGTGCAAAAGCACTTCAACAAGGACCTGGGCGTCGAAGGGGTGCTTTTGACCATGCTGGATGCCCGGACCAACCTGGGGGCCGACGTCGTCCAGCAGGTCAAGGAGTATTTCGGCGACCGGGTCTACAAGACGATTATTCCGCGCATCACCAAGCTGGCGGAAGCGCCGAGCTACGGGGAGGCAATCACGGAATACGCGCCGAATTCGCGCGGGGCCAAAGTGTATGATGACTTAGCAAAAGAGGTGCTGAAGGCTCATGGCAAGAGACTCAAGAAATAAGAAACAGGAAAAGAAGAAGGGCGGCCTGGGCCGCGGTTTGGGCGCCTTGTTTGAAGAAGAGCCCCAAGTCAAGCCGGCCGAGGAGATTGAGGACCTGCCCCTGGCAGAAGTCCGGCCCAACCCTTACCAGCCGCGGAAGAACTTCGATGAGAAAAAGCTGGCGGAACTGGCCGAATCCATCAAGGAAAACGGGGTTCTGCAGCCGATCATCGTCCGCCGGTCGGTCGGCGGCTATGAAATCATCGCCGGCGAGCGCCGCTACCGGGCTTCCGAACTGGCCGGCAAGGAGACCATCCCGGCCATCATCCGCCAGTTCGACGAAAGCC
>NZ_BOCG01000047.1 GCF_016587775.1 Lactobacillus nasalidis
CCGGCCGCCAGCACGCGGTCTGGCGCAGCCGGCCTTTGCTGGTGGCCGGGGGGCTGCTTTTGGCGCTTTCTGCCTTGATTGCCGTTTCCGGGGAGCGCGGCTTTTACCGGGCAAGCAACCAGGCCGCTGACCGCTTGGTCTCCCGGGTCTTGAAAATGACCGGCCGCCAGGACGTGTCGATTGCTTCAGGCAGCGTGCCCCGGGGCAACAACTACCGCACCGACGCGGCCCGGCTGAAGCTGACGGTCAGCCGCCGGCCGGCTG
>NZ_BOCG01000048.1 GCF_016587775.1 Lactobacillus nasalidis
CAAAGCCTACTTACGGCTCCCCGAAGACTTTCGCGGTTAGTCGCGTCCTTCATCGGCTTCCAGTGCCAAGGCATTCACCGTGCGCCCTTCTTCACTTGACCTAACAAGTTTCGTTCTTTCGAACTCTCTCGGTCGCTTTGCAATCGTTCATTGATCTCAATGATTCTCGGTTTTTTCTTGGAATTAAGATATTCAGTTTTCAACGTACAA
>NZ_BOCG01000049.1 GCF_016587775.1 Lactobacillus nasalidis
CAAGCTGGCGGCCCTGGACGTCTTCGTGGCCTTTGCCCAGGACGCTGAGGAAAAGAACTACTGCCGGCCGAGTTTTTCCGCCAAAAACGAGATTTTTATCAAAAACGGCCGCCATCCGGTCGTTGAAGCCGTTTTGCCGGCTGGCTCCTACATTCCAAACGACTTGATCATGGACGAGGATACCTCGATTTACCTGATCACCGGCCCGAACATGTCCGGTAAGAGCACCTACATGCGGCAGCTGGCCTTGATTGCGATCATGGCCCAGATCGGTTCTTTCGTGCCGGCTGAGAGCGCCAAGCTGCCGGTTTTTGACCAGATCTTTACCCGGATCGGGGCAGCTGATGACCTGTATTCAGGCAAGAGCACCTTCATGGTGGAAATGAGCGAGGCCAACGAGGCCCTCCAGCATGCTTCAAGCCGCTCGCTGGTCCTGTTTGACGAGATCGGCCGCGGGACGGCGACTTATGACGGGATGGCCCTGGCCGGGGCAATCATCAAGTACCTGCATGACAAGGTCGGCGCCAAGACGCTGTTTGCCACGCACTACCACGAACTGACCGAGCTGGACCAGACCCTGCCGAAGCTGAAAAACATCCACGTCGGCGCTACTGAAGAAAACGGCAAGCTGATCTTCCTGCACAAGATTCTGCCCGGCCCGGCCGACCAGTCTTACGGGATTCACGTGGCCAAATTGGCCGGCTTGCCGCGGAGTGTTTTGCGCGAGGCTTCCAGCATGCTCAAGCGCCTGGAGGCTGAAGGGGCCAGGGAAATCAACCCCAGCCAGCAGCTGGACCTCTTCAATCCGGTCGAGATTGAAGAGGATCCGGTCAATGAAGAGCAGGCCGAGCTTTTGGATGAGATCAGTCAGGTCAACCTGAATGAAAAAACGCCTCTGGAAGTCATGCAGCTGGTGGCTGACTGGCAGAAGGCCTTGAAGGAATAACAATGGCGAAAATTCATGAACTTTCAGAAAATCTGACCAACCAGATCGCGGCCGGCGAAGTCATCGAACGGCCGGCCAGCGTGGTCAAGGAGCTGGTGGAAAACGCAATCGATGCCCAGGCCAGCCGGATTAGGGTTGAAGTCCAGCATTCCGGCTTAAAACAGGTTTCGGTCCAAGACAACGGCAGCGGCATTGCCGCCGACCAGGTCGACCTGGCCTTCATGCGGCACGCGACCA
>NZ_BOCG01000050.1 GCF_016587775.1 Lactobacillus nasalidis
ATCGGCTTCAGCAGCTGGATTGGCTTTGAGAATCGCCAGGTCCAGAAACTGGAAAGTCAGAGTCCAAAGGAAGATGATGGCCACGTAGATGCCGGCCGCCAGGGCAGAAGCCGGGTTGCTGCCGATCAAGCCGGTCGCGAAAGGCACCAGGGAGCTCCAAAAGAGCCAGATCCCGTTGACCAGGTAGACCGGAGTCGTGATCTTGTCAGCTTTTTGAAAAGCATTATGGTGTGACCGCCAGGCGAGATAGATCAGCGCGAAGCTGACGATGTAAGCGAAAAAGGTCGGCCATTCGCTCAATAATGCTGACAAAGTCAAGTGCTCTGGCACTGACAGCTCCAAGACCATGATCGTCGCCGCGATAGCTTCAATCCCGTCCGTAAATGCCATAATCCGGTTCTTGTCCATTTTGTTCTCCTCTTTCTCAAGCAGCCGTCGCCGAGGCAACTGGCAAAGCAATTTTAATATGTGTGTTCAGTAATTCTGCGATCTTTTTTAGTATAACAAAAATAATTTTATTCAATTGCCTCATTTGAATAACTCAGCTGGAAAGATCAAGACCATTTGGACAAGCGCGCAAACAAGCGTCTGGCTTAGAATTCTGCAAATAGCTTGGTCATGTCGATTTGGGCACTGTTGATGTACTTCTCGTTGGTGAATTCACGGATGCCTTCCGCGCCCATTTCCCGGCCAAAGCCTGAAGTCTTGATCCCGCCGAAAGGAATGGCTGGGGATGCCATCGTTGGCTGGTTGATTGAGACGGCACCTGCCTCCATGGCGGCCGCCAGACGGGCTGCCTTGGCCGGGTCTTCAGTGTAAACTGAGCTGCCCAGGCCGAAGTCGGTCCCGTTGGCCAATTCGATTGCTTCTTCTTCGGTCTCATATGAGAACAGCATCAAAACTGGCCCGAAGATTTCTTCGTTGAAGATTGGGTTCTCTGGCGTCACGTTGGTCAAGATGGTCGGCTGCACCCATGCATCCCCTGCCGGCAGCTTTGGACCTACTTCTTCAGCCCTTGCCCCGTTTTCAACTGCCTTGGCAATTTGGACCTTGATCTTGTCGGCCGCCTTCTTTGAGCTGACTGGTGACAAAGTGGTGTTAGGGTCAAGCGGATCACCAGCTACCATGCCGTTGATGGCTTCTTCTACCCCCTTCTTGAAGGCGTCAAACAGGCTCTCGTGAATGAACATCCGCTTGTCGCCGGCGCAGACTTGACCTGAGATCGTCATTCTGCCCATGATTGCCCCTTGAACCGCCTTGTTCAAGTCTGCGTCTGGAAGGACGACCATGGCGTCAGAACCGCCAAGTTCCATCACGCACTTCTTCAAGTTTTTGCCTGATTCAGCAGCGATTTGCCGGCCTACTGGAGTTGAGCCAGTCAAAGTTACACCGCAGATCCGCTTGTCAGCGATCAACGCGCTTGATTGTTCGTAGTCGATGAAAAGGTTGGTGAAGCAGCCCTCCGGAAAGCCCGCGTCACGGTAGAGCTTTTCCATTGCCAAAGCTGATTGCGGGCAGTTGCTTGCGTGCTTGAGAACAACTACGTTGCCGGCCATGAGCTGGGCTGCACTTGGGCGGGTCATTTGGAAAAACGGCACGTTCCAAGGTTCAACCATGTAAATGATGCCCAGAGGCTGGTAGATGCCGACAGCGTCGCCGGCCATTTGGTCAGTGGTCTTGACATAGTGAGGTTTGAGCAGGTCCTTGGCATTGTCTGCGTAATATTCCATGATGTCCGCGCAAAGATTCATTTCCCAGGCAGCGATGGTAACCAGCTTGCCGGTTTCAGTAGCGTTGATGGCTGCCAGTTCGTCTCTGCGTTCTCTGGCCAGCTTGGCCGCCTTTTTCATCAAAGCCGCGCGTTCTTCAAAAGTCGTCTTGGACCATTCCTTGTAGGTTTCCTTGGCCTTAGCCAGCTTGCCCTCCAGCTCTTCATTGGTCAAAGTCGCGAATTCTGCCAGTACTTCTCCGGTGTATGGGTTGGTAGTCTTGTATGCCATGATTGTCTTCTCCTTTATTGTTCAACATCTGGCTGCTTGCCAGCTTTTCTTGATTTGTTGAGTACAGCTTATCAAGATTCGGGATGGGAAAATACATCATAAGCTTCCATCTTGCCATCAGATCACGCCAAAAAATGCCGCAAAAAAGAGCTGGGAAACTCGCGTTTTCTCAGCTCTTGGCATTTATATCAGATTTTGCGGTCGGCAATCAGCTTTTCGTGTGCCTGGATGTTGGCCAGGCGCTTTTTGTCCCGGTTGAGCAAAAGCAGGAAGATTGCTTCGACCAGAGCCGAGCTGGCCAGGCGGGAAAAAAGGTATTCTTCCTGCAGAATCGTCTGGCCCACGGCTGTCGGCAAGTGGTAGTCGCTCTTTAGGGCCAGGGGCGAATCAGCCCGGTTGGTCATGGAGACGACCTTTATCTTTCTTTTTCGGGCCAGATCAGCCTGCCGGATCAAGCCGGCAGATTCACCGGAATTGGAGATCAGCCACAGGCAGTCAGCCGCTTGCAGGTTTAAAGTCTGCGCCAGGGCTGTTTCTGGAGCGGGACTGGAAATGGCCAACAGACCCAGCTGGTTCAGCTTGTAAACGGCGTCTTCAGCGACTGGATAAGTGTCCCCTTCAGCGGCCACCTGGATCAAGCGGCTGTTTTCAAACAGATCCAGCACCTTTTTCAACTCATCTGCCGGCAGACGGCGCAGGGTCCGGCTGATCTCATCCTCTTTGCTGGCAGCAATCTGCTTCAGGGCCTTGGAAGCATCGTCAGCTTCCAGCTCAGTCAAGGCTGAAGGCGCGGAGTTGACCCGGGCCAGACTCACCTTGAGCTGGTGAAAGCCTGCCAGGCCCAGATTGTGACAGAATCTGGTAACTGAAGCGCCGCTGACACCGGCAGCCGATGCCAGCTGGGAGATGGTGTAGTTGACCACTTCCTCAGGCTGCTTCAAGACTATGCCGG
>NZ_BOCG01000051.1 GCF_016587775.1 Lactobacillus nasalidis
AGTATGACTAAAATTTGCGCTCTAACCTAAAGCAAAGTTCTGGCTTTCCCTACGCTAATTCAACTTAGAACCTACCTGCTATCTCTTACATATAATCAAACACATTAAGTACGTTTTTCGCCACTAGTGTTATACTCTTTTATCAAAAATCCTTAAGTAGCCGGCTACCTTATCGCATTTGATTTTATATCTGGTACCCTCAAAATCAAATTTCACTCCGCCCTCTGAGTGAAATGACCTTTTTGGATCTCCCTTAGGTACAAAGCGATCTACAACCTCATTAACATTAACCTTGTTCTTAAGCCAATCTTGGTTCCATTTCTTTTCCCGATCTTTGCTCCTAACATACCTTCCTTGGTCAATATCATTTTGCGGTACGGTAACATTTACATAATACTTTGAAGCTTCAGAATACGTCGATTTTGAATCGCTCATTATGCTGCTCCTCTATGCCACTTAGAATGAAAGGCTGAACAATAGTAAGAAACACCCCTTAAAATTTGCACTTGTCGTCACCTTCAAGAACATTAACGGGGACAATCTGATAGAAATTTTCAAACAGCAGTGCCGGATGCGAGGCTGGATCGTCAACGAAATTGACCTTGAAGAAAGAATCAAAGTCAATGCTGAAGCCCAAACCGAAATCGAATGGGACGACTAATTTTTATAACCAAAAAGCTACATTAACTCACTCTGTGTGATGTGAGATAATGCAGCTTTTCTTCTCTATATAATACTTCTTACTGATGAGCGTCAAGTCATGCACTCATCGCTACTCCTCTTCCCGCAGTTGGCTCCGCTTGTTGAAGTAATTGCGGTAGGACAGGTAGCCCGCGATCACGGCGCCCAGGCCAGTCGCTGACAAGAGCATGAAGGTGACCATGATCTGGTACTTGATTGCGTAAACGGGGTCCACGCCGGCAAAAATCAACCCGGACATCATCCCCGGCAGGCTGACCAGCCCCACCGTCTTAGCCGAGTCGATCGTCGGCTGCATAGCGGTCTTGATGCTCCGCCGCAGGATGGTCATGCTGGCCGTCTTTACGTCGGCCCCGAGGGCGATTTTTTCCAAAACCTGCTGGCGCTGGTCGTGGAAACCCGTAGCCAGTGCCTTGTAGCACAGGCCCATGGCCACCATCTCATTGCCGGCAATCATCCCCGTAATCGGAATGATCTGCATCGGCTTCAATTTCACCGTCTGAGTCAAGAGCAAGACGCCCAAGGTGATGTAGGTCCCGATCAAGAGGGCCACGATTGACTGCCAGAGCTGGCGGTTCGGGTTGGGATCCCGCTTGTTGGCGTTCCAGGCCGCGTTAAAAATGATAAACAGGGTCATCAAGAGGGTCAAAATGGCATTGTTGACCTGCATGATGAACTTCAAGACGTAGCCGACGATGACCAGCTGGACGATAGCCCGGGCAACGCTGTAAAAAATATCCTTGGTCAAGCCCAGCTTTTCCTTCCAGGAAATTGCCACAGACACCAGGACCAGGGCAAAAGACAAGATTAATGACAAGTCGCTGACAGCCATTGATTTCATTTGAGGACGCCTCCTTTTTCCATGTGCAGGAGCTGCTTGGAAGCGGCCAGCTCCTCTTGGTCGTGGGTCACCTGCACGAGCGTGGTTCCCTCCTGGTGGACCCGGGCGATCAGCTGGTGAACGATCCCCTTGCTCTCCTCATCCAGCCCGGTCGTCACCTCGTCCAAAAGGAGGACCTCCGGCCGGAAAAGCAGGTTGCGGATCAAAGCCACCCGCTGCTTTTCCCCGCCAGACAGGGTGGTAATCTTTTTGTCCAAATAGTCAGCTGGCAGGTCGACCTGTCGCAGGGCCTCCTTGGCCCGCTTTTCGTCAAAGGCCTGCTTGCGGATGGCAAAAGGCAGAGCCAGGTTGTCCTTGACCGTTTCGTCGAACAGGGTTGGCTGCTGGAAGCAGTAGGACACCTGTCGGCGGTACTGGACCAGGTCCAGGTCATCAAGATTTTGCCCCTTGTAAAAAATCTCCCCCCTGCTGGGCGAGATCAAGCCCGCGATCAGCTTCAAAGTCGTGCTTTTTCCGCTGCCCGACGGCCCGGTCAAAGTGAGATAGTCCCCCTCCTCCACGGCAAAGGAAACATCTTGCAGGATCTCCTGGTCACCTGCCCGGTAGGCCACCTGCTTGAGTTCAATAAGCGCCATTTTCTTCCTCCTGATTTCTGTAATTTTCATGCTGCAGTTACATTATAGTCCAAAGCGGATGAAGCTGATTTAAGGATTTTTTGAAGGATTTTGGGCAAGAGCTTTGGGCAAAAAATTATTTTTCCGTCAAATAGTATTTCTTATAAGCATTCCGGTACTCCGTGGGCGTCTTCTGCTTCCACTTCTTGAAATTACGGTTGAAAACACGGCTGTTGCTGAAGCCGGAGTCATTGGCAATAAACTCGATCGTCTTGTCAGAATTGAGCAGCAGCTGCCGGGCGTGCATTAGACGGACCAGCTTCAAATACGAGGCCAGGGTCAAGCCGGTGTTCTGCTTGAGCTACTTGTTCAAGGTCATCTGGGAAATATGAAAATGCCTAGAGATGCTTTCAGCCGACAGGTCCCGGGCGAAGTTGTCCTGGATAAAAGTAATGACTTCATTGACCAGGCCCGTTTCCAGCGGAGATTCGCCCTTTTCCTCCTCATTGAAAAACTGGTCAAGCAGAACGATCACGTTGAAAAAATGACTCAAGATTTTCAAGCGGCCGACTTCTGTAAACGGCCGCAGCATCAGCTCATCAATCTTTTTTACTTCTCCCACCAAGCACGCGTAGGCTTCCGGGTCAGCGATACTTTTTTGCCCCAATAAATTAAGGTTCCAGTTTTTGCTGGGCGGAAATTCACTGACCAGAAAGTCGTCATCGATGATCAGGCCAAAGTATTCCCAGTCCCCTTTTTCCCCGCTGGAGCTGTGAATCAGGTTGCGGTTGACCACCCACACGTCGCCGCTGTTGAAATGAAAGGTGTGGCCGTTAACGGCGAATCGCAAGTCCCGTCCTTTGACCAGGCAGTTGATCTCAATCCCCTGGTGCCAGTGCTCAGCGACTTTGACATTGCCCAGCCGGTGGTAAAAGTAAAACGGCAGTCTGGGATCGTTCTGCACTTCCTCATGCTTGATTGCCATCTTTACAAATCGCGCCCCCCTTGCTTTAGACTTTGACACTTGTGGCCTATTTTTTAATGATACCATGACGGTGAAAGTTGAAACAAGGAGGTTAAAAAATGATCAAACTGATTGCTTTGGATACTGATGGGACTTTATTGAACTCTAATGGCAAAATCCTGCCTTCAACCAAGGCCGCGGTCGCCAAAGCCTTGCAAGCGGGCATCAAAGTGGTGCTGTGCTCAGGTCGGCCGATTGCAGGTTTAAAGCACTTCATGGACGAGCTGGGCATCACCGGCCCGGACCAGTACGCGGTTACTTTAAACGGCGCGATTACGCGCGACGCGGACGGCAAAATGCTGACGGCGGATTTGGTCAACAACTATTTTTACCGGAAAATGACGGCTTTTGGCAAGGAGCACCATGTGCCCTTCAACATCGTCGACCCTGATTCCCGGATCATCACGGCCGACCGAGACATCGACTTCATAGAGTTGGTCCAGGCCTGGGAAAACACCGCCGGCATGTTTGTCAGAGAGCCGGACGAGCTGCCGGACGACTTCGAAATTTCCAAGGGCTGCTTCGTTGGCAACCCGAAAATGCTGGACGAAATCGAGCCCGCCGTCAGAGCAGAATTTGGCGGAGACCTCTACGTCGTGCGCGCGGACCCGCATTTCTTGGAAGTCTTGAACCCGAAAGTCAGCAAAGGCAACGGCTTGCAAGAATTGGGCGAAAAAATCAACATCAAGCCGGAAGAAATGATGGCTTTTGGGGACGCCGGCAATGACATCTCCATGTTTGAGACCGTGGGCTTGAGCGTCTGCATGGGCAATGGGACAGACGAGGCCAAGGCAGCCGCTGACCATGTCACCGCCGATAATGACAGCGACGGCATCGCGCTGGCAATTGACAAATACGTTTTTAATTGTTGAATTTAATAGAAAAATTCCTTCTTAATTTTCTTGTTTAAAAATCGGTACTCTTTCTAATTGATTGAGGTAAAGAAGCATGAAATTAATCGCGGTTGACATGGACGGCACCTTTTTGCGCGGCGACGGCGTGGCCGTGGCCAACGCGATCCCGGCCCTAAAAGAAGCCGCTAAGCACGTCACCCTGTCCAATAAAGACCAGGGCGGCTTAGATTATTTGGAAAAATATCTCGACAACCTAGACTAACTGAAAAACCGGGCACCACATTCTCTCCGTGTGGTACCCGGCTTTTTTCATTGAGGAAATTTTTGGGATAAAACAAAAACCAGCACCTTCCGGTACTGGTTTAAATTATGCTGACTAGAGGATTCGAACCTCCGACCCCTTCATTACTAGTGAAGTGCTCTGCCAACTGAGCTAAGTCAGCAACTCTTGTGCCTTAACACATTTATTAATTTAACCATAAAAACGCGTCCTTGGCAAGAGCTTTCGCGAAAAAAGTTGAGTTGTTTAGGCGGGCAGCTACTTAAGCAGCTTGAAAAGCAGCTCGCCGATACCAAAATTGCTGACGTCATGCCCCGTGCAAAGAATGCTGAGGCTGCTTGCCGGCGTGACCTCCCTGCGGGACAGTCGCTTAGCCTTTCTTTCAACCATTTTTTCAAAATCCAAAATTATATTGTTCATGCTTCTGAATAAAGGCCAGGACAAAGCTCCGCGTTTTCCAAATATGGAATCAGCCTTTCAAAAGCTTGCGCGTTTATGCCAAAAATAAAGTCTTCGATTGCCTGGGCACCCTCAAGGATTATGAAAAAAGGTATCCAAGCTTGGTCCCTGCTGACCGGCAAAGCTTGATAAACCTGGATGCAGTGCAAAATTACGACGAAAAAAAGGGCATCGCCTATTTTGATCAAGGCGTTGCCCATTCCGTAGCCGTCCGTCGCCGGCGGTCAGTCATGCTGAAATTGAATGCAACAAAAAATGACCTTGCTTAAACAAGGTCATTTTCTTTATTTATGCTGACTAGAGGATTCGAACCTCCGACCCCTTCATTACTAGTGAAGTGCTCTGCCAACTGAGCTAAGTCAGCGACTCTTGTGCCTTAACACAGTTATTAATTAAACCATAAAAACGTGTCCTTGACAAGAGCTTTTACCAAAAAAATTGAAATTATCTGTTTTTTAACCGTGAATCGGGGCAAAGAAGTAGAAGATTACCGCCAAAATCACCAAGTACGCTACTTGCACGCCGGCCGCGAGCTTGAGCGTCTTTTCCATCCCCTGCATGGCCGGATCCTGCCGTTGACTGTACAAATACACCAGTGGCAGCCAGCCCCAAAATGGCAGGACAAAGCTCAAGACCATGAGCAGGGTCAGCCAGATTGACTTAACTGTTACAACTTTCATTCGTCTCATCTCCTTTTCATTCTATGCCATAATCATACACCTTTAAAGTTTTTTGTAAATAAAAAATTATCTGTGATCAATATAAAGCCTTCCCTGCCCCGCTTTTTGCGCAATATTGTACAATGTAAACTAAGGAGGTTTTTGCGATGGCATCAACATTAGACTATCTGCGCTGGCGCGGCGATCTGGATTTTCAGACCTGCCCCTTCAACAGCCTGGATGCTTCCTTAATGGCATCCCTGGCCTACCTTCCCTTTGACGGCAGCACGGTCGGCCACAGCCTAGGCGAGGTCGCCCAGTCCGTCTACCAGCGCGTGGGCCACGACTGGCAGGGCCTGGACAAAACTGAGCTCTTGCTCTTGCCCAAGTCACCCCGTCTGGCGGATTTGACTGTCCTGGACTGGGTCAACAAAATGGAAATCGAGCCTGAACCCATCCAGTTCAACGCCGGTGCCTTCCGCCTGGACGAGCAGACAATCCTGGTCGCCTACCGGGGCACCGACCAGTCCATGATCGGCTGGAGCGAGGACATGGTCATGAATTATACACCGGAAATTACCGGACAAAGGCTGGCGGCCAAGTATCTCAACCAGATCGGCCAGGCCTACCCAAAAGACCGGATCTACATCACCGGCCACTCCAAGGGGGCAACTATGCCCACTACGCTTTAGCCTTTGCTGATCCGCAGATTCAAGCCCGGGTCATCAAGTCCTACAGTTTTGACGGGCCTGGCTACCGGCACCAGATTTACGGGACCAGTGGCTTCCAAGACAATATCAAAAAGATGAAGACCTACATCCCGGAAAGCTCCATTGTCGGCTGCATGCTGGACCATACTGAGCGCGTCTTGGTCGTCAAGTGCGCCCAGCCGGCCCTCAACCAGCACGACCCCAGAACCTGGAGCGTTGGCCGAGACAGCTATGTTTTGGCGCAAGAGGGCCTCACGGCTACAGCCCGGGTGATCCGCCACTCCCTGATCGCCTTCAACCACCAGATTCCAGCGGAAAAAAGGGGGCAGATGTGGTCCGCCCTCTTTGATGCTTTTGGCAGCCTGGACATCACCAAAGTCAAGCAGATCAGTGGTTTTACGGGAACCTACCGCTTTGGCCGGGCATACTTTGCCATGGACCCGGAAATGCGGACCATCTTTAGGCAGATTTTCAACAATATCATTGAAACGGCCCGGCAGAGCCTTACCCTCCCCTTCACCAAAAGCGAGGATCCTTACAAGGACCGGCCAGACTTCAATGACTCAAAGAAAGGCCCCATCTTTTTTGAGGCCTACGACATCAAGCAAGAATAAGTCAAAAAAGCACGAATCAACAACGATTCGCGCTTTTTTCTGTCTAAAGCAAATTGAAAGATACAGGATAGACCTTTGATATTTTTATTAGCAAAATTAGAGTATTGCGATCTGTGTAGATGTTTGCTAAAGTTAAATAAATATTAAAAGTGTTACTTTAGGAGGTAATTATGCGTAAGAATGTAAAGAGGAAAATATATGTTTTATGGGTTAATCACCGATGAGAATAACGCAAATGTAACTAAGATGTTGTTTGAAGCTATGCATGAAATGGCCTTGTCACAAGGTGATGCTATAGAACATCCCGTTTCACTAAGTTTATTTTTACTAGGAATGGGTGTTGATGACCCCACTGTAGAAGACAAACTGGTAAAAAAAGCTGTTGAAATGTATTTTTCATCAGAAGATCCAATGAAACTAACAACTGAAGACTTTCAAAAAGAATTTGCAAAAATTTCACCATTAATTACTGATCGAGGATCGATAAAATATATTTTAAGATGGATTGGCTTGTACAACTTCCCTAAAATTTACCCTGTTGCTATTAGTATCATTTAACATTTCATACGGATAATAACAAAAGCGCGAATCAGCAACGATTCGCGCTTTTCTATAGCTAAAATTTTACCCCTGGGCCTCATGACCTGGGTCCAGGTTGGAGAAGCGGTTGTAAGGCTTGGAGAACATCAGCTTGGCTGATCCCCGCCGGCCTGACCGGTTCTTTTCAATAATAACTTCAACTTCAACGTTTTCCGGATCTTCCTTCGGTTCGTCGCCTTCTTCTTCCTCATCCCGGTAGTAGTCGTCCCGGTAGAGGAAGCCAACGATGTCGGCGTCCTGTTCGATTGACCCGGATTCCCGCAAGTCTGACAAAATTGGCCGCTTGTCCTGCCGCTGCTCAACTGACCGCGACAACTGCGACAGGGAAATTACCGGCACGTGCAATTCCTTGGCCATCTTCTTGAGCTGGCGGGAGATCGCGGAAACTTCCTGCTGGCGAGACTCGGTCTTTGGTCCTTCAATCAGCTGCAGGTAGTCGATCACGACCAGGCCCAGGTTGCCCAGCTCTTTTTGCAGGGCCAGACACTCGGCCCGGATTTCACTGATCTTGATGCCGGGCGTGTCATCGATGTAGATCGGTGACTTGCTCAGCACGTTGGCCGCCATCTCCAGCTGCCCCCATTCATTTTCTTCCAGAATCCCGGTTCTGAGGTGCTGGGAGTCGATCAGGCCCGTTGAGGCCAGCATCCGCTGCACCAGCTGCTCACCGGACATTTCCAGGGAGAAGACCGCCACCGGCAGCTTCTCGTTGATGCCGACGTTCTTGG
>NZ_BOCG01000052.1 GCF_016587775.1 Lactobacillus nasalidis
TCTACTCAGCGTTGTGCGGCTTGTGGTAATGTCAAAAAAGGTGATGACAAGATCACCCTTTACGGAAACAAGAAACATGGTACTAAACACAATGAGTACGTCTGCTATAACGAAAAATGCCCGAACTATGGCATAGTCGTAGATCGGGACAAGAATGCGATGCTTAGCCTTCTAGCGCTGGTTGAGCATCCAGAGTTAAATCATGCGCTATAAATTTAAAAGAAAGGAGAGTTAATGGCTAAGGCCTTGGCCTTAGTCAT
>NZ_BOCG01000053.1 GCF_016587775.1 Lactobacillus nasalidis
GTCAACGCGGAAAGAGCCGACAAAGACAGCCTCAAGGCCTTTAAGGAAAGCCTGACGGCCTGGCTCGGCGTCTTCGGCATCGATGCCAGCCAATTGCTGGCCCGGGAAAGCGGCGATGACGACGCCGTAATTGAAGATTTGGTGGCCCAGCGGGCTGAGGCCAGAAAGAACAAGAACTGGGCCAAGAGTGACGAGATCCGGGACAAGCTCAAGGAAATGGGGGTCGTCCTCAAGGACACCCCGCAAGGAACAAGGTGGAGCCGTGAATAAAGCAAAGAAGCTAACAGAAAAAAATGTCGATCCCAACACTTTGAGCGGCCAGACTCTGGCTTATCTGGGCGACGGGATCTATGAAGCCGCCATCAGACGGCACCTGATCAAGGGCGGGATGCTGAAGCCGCAGAACCTGCAGCGCGCTGCTACCCATTATGTTTCGGCCAAGGCCCAGGCAGGCCTGATCGCCAAAATGCTGGATACCGGCCTTTTGACCAGTGAAGAAGAGACGGCCTACCGGCGGGGGCGCAATGCCAAGACCCATACCAAGGCCAAGCACACCAGCCTGGCGACTTACGAGATGTCGACGGGCTTTGAGGCAGTTTTTGGCTACCTGGACCTGGCCGGGGAAAACGACCGGGTTAAGGAGCTGATCTCCTGGTGCATTGATGAGGTGGAAAGCGAGGGAACGAGTGAGTATGTCTTCAACTAACAGTGATTTCGTCTTCGGCCGCCATGCCGGAATCGACTTTTTGAAAACGCAGGACGGCGAAAAGATCAACAAGGTCTTTCTGGCTGAAGGGGTGCAGGAGGACTTCGCCAGAGAAGTCTACCGCTATGCCAAGCAAAAAGGCCTGATCGTCCAGCGGGTGCCGAAAAACAAGCTGGACAAGCTGACTGGCGGGGAAAACCACCAGGGCCTGGTGCTGGCAGTGGCCAGCTTTGAATACGCCGACCTTGACCAGCTGCTGGACAAGCTGGACCAGCAAGATGAGGCACCGCTTCTGCTCATGCTGGACAACATCGAGGACCCCCACAACCTGGGCTCCATCCTCCGCAGCGCCGATGCTGCCGGGGTCAGCGGGGTGATCATCCCCAAGCGCCGGGCCAGCGGCTTAACCAGCGTGGTGGCCAAGACCTCGACTGGCGCCATTGACCACGTGCCCGTTGCCCGGGTGGGCAACTTAGTCAAGACCTGCCAGGCCTTGAAGGACCGCGGCTACTGGTTCTTCGGCACGGCCATGGAAGGGGAAGACTACCGCAAGTGGGATGCCAACGGCAAGACGGTTCTGGTGATCGGCAACGAAGGCAAGGGGATCTCCCCGCTTTTGCTCAAGCAGATGGACCAGACTTTGACGATCCCGATGATCGGCCACGTTCAGTCCCTCAATGCCTCAGTGGCAACCGGGATCCTGCTTTACCAAGCTTTTAACAGCCGGCATCCTTTGTAAGGCAAATCATTTACATAGCGGGCAAAGTGATCGGATCAAACGAGGGTTCGATTCTACCGCGAAAAAAAGTCCTTTATTCTGTGAAAAAACACGGAATGGAAGGGCTTTTTATATGGTATTAACAAGGGAAAGAGAACGCCAGCTCATCCGGTTGATTCAGG
This sequence comes from Lactobacillus nasalidis, assembly GCF_016587775.1. Taxonomy (GTDB): domain Bacteria; phylum Bacillota; class Bacilli; order Lactobacillales; family Lactobacillaceae; genus Lactobacillus; species Lactobacillus nasalidis. The sequence goes on from NZ_BOCG01000053.1 coordinate 1,607, forward strand.
AAAAAGACGATGAGCTGGCCTTAAGGGAGCTTTTTGCCAGCTACCGGCCCCTGGTCGGCAGCGTGATCAGCCGCTATTTTATGGAGCTGTATGACCACCAGGACTGGGAGCAGGAGGCCTTGATCCTCTGCTATAGGGCGGCCAAGCGCTTTGACTTGAAACAAGAGAAGCCGTTTGCGGGCTTTTACAAGGCCAGCCTGCACAACCGGATCGTCAACTTGATCCGCCGGGTCAAGCGCCAAAAGCACCTGGCAGCCAGCGCCCAGGTCTACTGGGACGACGCGGCCGGAGAACTGGCGGCTGACCCGCGC
>NZ_BOCG01000054.1 GCF_016587775.1 Lactobacillus nasalidis
GCCTTTTTAATCTGCTCCAGATTATTTGCTTGCGAATTGACTTCGCTTATTTGATTGGATCAAACTTTGTTTGACCCGCACACTGCGAAACTTTGTTCAGTTTTCAAAGTACCAACTTGCGTCAAGTGACGCAACGTTTTATATCTTACTCGCTTGTCGGCTGCTTGTCAACAAGTTTTCTGATATTTGTTTCGTCTTCAATTTCCTTTCGTTAAGAAAGCGCTTTGTGCTTGTCTTGAAGACATCTACTACTTTACATTGTTTTTGCTTTTTCGTCAACTTTCATTTTTCAATTGTCTTTTGTGCCAAACGCCCGGCGGTGTTGTAAAAGTTGTTTTGCCTTTGCCTTTTTAAAAAGCTCTTTCAATTTTGGCAAATCAGCTCTTCTTTTAAAATTCGTTCGGATTTTGCTCTTTTTCCTGCTTGTCTGCATAAAAAGTTTTTTGAAATTTTTTTGTTTTTCCAGCCTCCTGCCGGCGGAAAAGAAAAAAAAAACAGCCATTTCTGACTGTTTCTTTGCTTATTTTGCGTATTGAACCGTGATGTCGCTGGCATTGATCAAGAGCATTTGATGCTGCTTGCCGCTGGCGATCTGCTTGGCCGAAAGGCGCAAGTACTGCCCGGTTTGCTTGAAGTCTAGATAGTTTGTCTTGTTCTGCCCGACATTCTTGGTGAACTCATGCAGCTTGCGGGCGATTTCCTTTTCTGGATCGTTCCATTCTGACACGATCTTCTGAAATACTTCCGGCGACTGCTTGATCTCTTTTTGGAATTCTTTGTTCATATAGAGCAAGCGGAACTTGCTGCCATTGTCCAGGACCAGGCAGGTTGGCCGGTCGCTGACCAGGTCCACCAGACCGACGCGCTGGTAAAACTTGCTCTGTTCCCAGTCTTCAACCTCGATGCCCCTGTCAGCCAGCATCCGGCAAAACTCGCCAGGCGGCAAAGGCTTGCTGTAGTAGTAGCCCTGGATCCGCTCGCAGCCGATTGACCGCATAAAGTCCAGCTGCTGCTTGGTCTCCACCCCTTCAGCCAGAGTATGAATGCCCAGGTCCTTGGCCATTTTGACGCAGGCCGACAGGATCTTCTTTGAAGCTTCATCAAAATTCTTCATGAAGACCATGTCCAGCTTGATCTCGTCAAATTCGAAGTTCTTGAGATAGTTCAAGGAAGAATAGCCGCTGCCAAAGTCATCCATCCAGACTTCATAGCCTGCCTGGCGGAAATTGTGAATCGCCCGCTTCAGGCCGTCCACGTCTTTGGACAGGGCGCTTTCGGTAATTTCCACGTTCACCAGTGACCGGCGCAAGCCGTTTTTCCGCACGGCCGTGTTCAATTCCGTCAGCGGATCCATCATCTGGAAGTCAGTCCGAGAAAGGTTGATCGAAACCGGGACGAGCTTTTGTCCTTTGTCAATCTGCTCCCGCAATTGCCGGGTCACCTCTCTGATGACGAATCGGTCAACCTTGTGAGACAGGTTCATTTCTTCAAAAAGAGGAATAAAGTCGCCCGGGGACAAAAAGCCCTTGACCGGGTCAATCCAGCGGACCAGGGCCTCCGCGCTGCAAAGGCGGCCGGTCAAAGTCCGGATCACCGGCTGGTAGTATACCCGCAGGTAGTGCTTGGCAATTGCTTCATCCAAGTGGTTGATCAGGTACTGCTTCAATTCTTCTTTTTCCTGCATGGCCGGTCTGTACAGGCTCCAGCTCTGTTCAGGCTGCCGTTTGGCCTGGTCGCAAGCCAGCTTGGCCCGGTCACAGGCCAAAGACGCGGTGACTTTCTCAGAATACGCGTAAATTCCGACCCGCATCCGCAGCTGGCTGGCCAAAGGCAGGCGCTTTAAGCGGGTGTGCAGGCGGATGACCCGCAATTCCCAATCGCCCGGCTCTGGGTCATAAACATAGAAGTTGTCCGCGTTAAACCGGGCCAAAACAGCATTAGGATAAAGCTCCTTTAACAGCTCGGCGATTTCGATCAGGCAGCGGTCCCCTTGGTCCAAGCCATGGCGCATGTTGTAGAGCTTGAAGTTCTCCACGTTCATGACCAAGAGCTGACTGCCAGGCTGCCACTTCTGCCCGACTTCCAAGAGGAAGTTGTGCATGTTGAGCAAGCCGGTCAAAGAATCGTAGCGGGAAACCCGCTTGTCGGTCACGTCTTTGACGACCATGATCGCGTTCTCTGGCACCCGGTGGACGCCGGAGCGGCCTTCAATTACTTCAAATTCCAGCAGCCGCTGCTGGCCGTCCAGCTGGACATGAGCCGTCAAGAAGAAGCTGGACTGCTGGGCCAGCCGCTGGCGCAGGTTGTCACAGTTTAAAGCATTTAAAAGCGGCTGCTGGCTGTTTGGCAGGACCAATTGGCTGGCAAACAGGTGCAGGAGCTGGTCATAGTTTTCCTTCTGCTTTAAAACCGGCTGCCAGGCCAAAGGGGCCTTGAAGACCGTCGCTTGATTCCGGGTCAGGTCAACGAAGAGCTCAAAAATATTGTCCCGGCTGTAAATCATCTGGAATTCGCGGTAGGCTTCCAGGCGCTGGTTGCGCTCGCGGCGGTCCTTGGGAATCTCAGAAAATCTTTTGATCAAGATGACCACTTGCTCAACTTCGCCATCAAAGTCGTAGCGGTTGGGAAAAAGCGTCAGCTGCAGCTCGTCATGGCGCTGAAAGGCATGGCAATTGGTCAGGATTACTTTCCCCCGCATCGCCTCCCGATAAGCCGAAACTACCCGCGCCTGGTCATTATAGGCCACGAAGTTCTGGCAGAAGACTTCAATTGACTTGGCCCGGTAGTAGTTGCTGAGGCCAAAACGGCTGCACAGGTCTTCAGAAAAGATGGCCGTCTTGACCTTGGGGTAGATCCAAATCGTCGACAGGCGTCCGGCCCCCTGCTGCATGATCCGGACCTGGGAGTCGATCTGTTCTTGCGCGATCAAAGGCCAGAGGAGGTTGGCCAAAGCAGCCAGAGTCTCCTTTTCTTCCGAATTCCAGACCGGACTTGCTCCGTGCTCTTCTTTTTCAAAACTGACGAAGCCCTGGCAGAACTCGCCGCTGAAGTAGCTGTAGACCAGATTGCCGGCAGCCAAAGCGAGATTGCCCTTGAAGCTGTCGCCAGCCATAACCACGGGATTCTGCTGCTGCAGCTGCTGGTACATTTCTTTGCGTTCGTTTCCTTCTGCGATGAACAAGTTGTGGTGCATCGCCCCGGCATGCTCGCCGCTGGAGCAATACTGGTAGATGAACTGACTGCCGGCAGCCGTGTTTTCACAGACATAGACCATGCCCAGGTCCAGTTCTTTCTTGACCAGATCCAGCAACGCGATAACTTGCTCGGGCCGTGGCCGGCCAGACTCCAAAATTATGCCTTGAAACTGCTGGAAGGCAGCCGGCAATTTTTGCCTAATCATTTTTCTTTCTTCACCCGAATGTTATAGTTTTTTTGTTATTTCCTATCATTAATTTAATTGTAACGACTTTCATTATAAATGTCTCGTATTTTGACCCAATTTCTTAAAAAAAGCTCCAGCGGCCGCAAAAAAGCCCTCCAAAAAACGAATTTTGGAAGGCTATTTCTATAAATTATAAAGTTACTTGTTCATGTTCCTTGACCCGGGCCCAGTTGTGCGGATCCTTGAGGGTCGTGTCCAGCTTGCCGAGCATGCGGTCAAGCTTATGATATTCGCTGTCGCGCTCTTCATCGGTCGTTTTGGCCAGTTCAGCCTTCAGTTCAGCAGCAAAGACGGTCTCCGCGGCATTGGACCAAAAGTAGTCTTCATACTGAACCCCGCTGAAGTGCCAAGGCTTGAAGAACAGGTTGTAGTGGATCAGGCCCGGGTTGGCCAGGGCCGGAGTATTTTCGTTGGGCATGGCATCCCAGCGGCCGTCCAGGTACTTGATGCGGCCTGAGCAGATTTCGTTCAGGTAGTCCTGGTCCGGGGCAATGCAGTCAAAGTGATAGCGGGCCAGCAGGCTGAAGAACTTGTCAACGAACTTCTCCTCTCTGAAGGCCGCGGCATTCATCACCAGCATCCCTGAATTGATGTATTCCTTCGGATCTAGGTCCAGAACCTCCTTGATGTAGCGGAGCATCTTTTCCACGAACTGAATCGAGGAGTCGGTGCAGGCGCCCAGAAGATTGTTGCCCAAGTCGTGGTCATACAGCTTGGCGATGTCGTCGTTTAAGACGGTGTCGCTGTCGATGTAGACTACCTGGTCGTATTCCGGGAACAGGTCCGGAATAAAGAGCCGGTAGAAGATCGACATGGTGAAAAAGTCGCCGCGCAGGTAGTTTTCCTTCCGGTCCTGGATCGGCTTCAAAAGCTCGTCTGACATCTCATAGAACTTGATGTGGACATTATCTCTACCGTAAGCAGCCAGGGCCTCCTGGTGTTCAGGGCTCAAGCCCTGGTGCAAAAAGGTTACCGTATAGTCGCGCTCAGGGTCGGCAAACTTGACCAGAGTGTGCAGCGAGACTGCCGCGTATGGGGTAAAGTCATCGCTGATTGAATAAAATACTGGAACTGTCATTCTTTCTTTTTGTTTTCCTTTCAGTTGTATGGGCTGGCTGCTATGAGAACAGCAGCTTCAAAGCCTGGCGGACGCTGACGACCGGCACGACTTCGATGCCCAGCTCGCCCAGCTTGGGACTCATGTTGTACTTGGGAACGAAGATCCGCTTGAAGCCGACCTTGGCGGCCTCTTTGACCCGGGCCTGAATCTGGTTGACCCGGCGGACTTCCCCGGTCAGGCCGATTTCCCCGACAAAGCAGTCCGTTGACTGGATCTCCTTATCATAGTAACTGGAAGCAATCGCCATGGCAATTGCCAAGTCGATGGCCGGCTCGTTCAAGCGGATGCCGCCAGTTGCCGACAAATAGGCATCCTGGTTCTGCAGCATCAAGTTCCCTCTTTTTTCCAAAACGGCCAAAAGCAGGGAGACCCGGTTGTAGTCCAGGCCCGAAGTCGTCCGCTTGGCATAGCCGAAAGCCGTCGGCGTCACCAGGGCCTGGATTTCGCCCAGGATCGGCCGGGTTCCTTCCAAAGAAACGACCACGGCTGACCCGGTTGAGTCGGGCAGGCGCTCGTCCAAAAAGACGGCCG
>NZ_BOCG01000055.1 GCF_016587775.1 Lactobacillus nasalidis
CGGTAGCCGCAGCCAAAAAAGCTTTTGGCTGCCTGCCGGCGGCACAGCAGCCAGGCTTCATTGCCCCGGCGGGGGTAAACGCTGCTGGCCAGTACGACCAGGGCCCGGCCGTTTTCAAAGTCCAGCCCCAGGCCCGGGCCCGTAAAACCCGTGTGCCAGAGAAAGCGCCGGCCTTTTTGCCAGCGGATCCAGGCCAGGGTGCGCTCGAAGCAGTCATAATCAAACAAGTGCTCAGCCGGCCAGGAAGCCGTCAAATAAGTGCGGCTGAAGCGGACCAGGTCGCCCAGAGACGAAAACAGGCCCGCGTGCCCGGCTACCCCGCCCAGCTGCCAGGCGGTCTCGTCGTGCACGTTCCCCCACACCTGCCCTCTTTCCGGGGTCAGCTCGGTAGCCACGAACTTGTCCCGCCGGCCTTTGGGCAAAAAAGCAGTCTGCCGCATCCCCAAGGGAGCAAAAATTTCTGCTTGCAGACAGCGGCTCAAATTTTGCCCGCTTACCTGCTCCAGGATCTTCCCCAAGACGATGAAGTTCAAATCGGAATACAGGGACTCCTGCCCTGCCGCTGCCAGCGGCCGCGTGGCCAGCACGGCCTGCCAGAGTGCTTCCGGCTGCTGGTACTGCCAGACGTTCTCCAGGTCGGCCGGCAGGCCGCTGACGTGCAGCAACAGCTCCTCCACGGTCACGTCCGGAAAGGCCGCGGGGAAAAAGTCCCCCACCTTCGCTTGCAAAGACAGGCGCCCGCGCTCTATTTCCTTGAAAATTCCGCTGGCCGTGCCAACCACCTTGGTCAAGGAGGCCAGGTCATAGAGCTGGTCCGGCCGGGCGGAGCCGAGGAAATGCATCCGGCTTTCATTCCCGTCAACCAGGGCGTAGGAAACGCCGGGCACTATTTGCCGGGATACGGCGTCTTCAAAAAGGGCAGTGATTTCTTTCTCAGTTGCTGCTAAGTTCATTTTTTCTCTCCTAAACAAAAAAAGGACAAATCCGCAGATCCGTCCTTTAGTTTATAAAACCAGTTTCCGCAAGGCTTTGGCAATGCCGTCGCGCTCATTGGTGTCGGTGACGTAGTCGGCCAGCTCCTTAATCTCGTCGATGGCGTTGCCCATGGCCACCCGGTTGAAGTCGGGAATTTCAAACATCGACCGGTCATTGCCCTGGTCGCCAAAAACCATTACCTCGCTGTTGCTCAGCCCCAGCCTTGAGGCCAGCTCGCTGACCGCGTAGCCCTTGGAGGCAGCCAGTGAGCCGACTTCAACGACTTCCGGCCAGCTGCGCACGACAGCGTAAGTCTGGAAGAACCAGTCCGGCAGCCGGTTCCACAAGCGGTCGATCTGGTCGGGATCGTCGCCTTGGTAGACAGCCTTGGCAAAGGCAAAGTCCTTCTTGAAGTCGCTCCGGTCTTGAATCCAGAGCTGGTTCCTGGTTTCCGCCCCGTCAACCTGCTGGCGGATTGAGATCTTCTTGTCCAAGGTATAAAAGCGTTCCGGCGTTTCAAAGTCGAGGTTGACGTCGCTGAGCCGCTGCATGTGCAGCAGCGTGTTGAAGTCGCCGAAATCCAGCTCATGGCTGATCAAGACCCGGCCTTCCAGGTTCTGCACGACGGCGCCGTTAAAAAGAATAGCGTACTGGTCGCTGCCGCTTAAATCCAGTTCTTCGGCATAGCCCTTGATGCCCGACAAGGGCCTGCCTGACGTCAACACGATTTTGATCCCGGCAGCCTTGGCCTCCTGCAGGGCCCGGTAGGTCCCCGGCAGAATCGTTTTGCTGTCGGTCAGCAAGGTGCCATCCAGATCGATGGCCAGCATTTTGATTGTCATAATTTCCTTCCTTCTGCTTACTCCCAAAGTTTCTCTCTTAATTATGGCAAATTTTTTCTGAAAAATAAAAGGAAAGCTCATAACGAACTTTCCTTTTGTCTTTAATTGCCCATTTCGGCCGTAACGACCTTGACGATCCGGTCGACGTAGTCCTGGGTCAGTTCTTGAGTCGGGCCTTCAGCCATCACCCGCAGCAGTTCCTGCGTGCCTGAAGGACGAACTAGAACCCGGCCGTCGCCAGCCATGTCTTTTTCAACGCTGGCAATCGCGTCGACAATAGCCTGGTGGTCTTTCCAGCTGTTCTTGTCTTTAACCGGCACGTTGACCAGGACTTGCGGGTATTCCTTGAAGTCAGCCAGCAGTTCAGTTAAGGACTTGCCAGTCTTCTTCATCACCAGCATCAGGTGAATCCCGGTCAGCATCCCGTCACCAGTGTTGTGGTAGTCGCTGATGATCACGTGGCCTGACTGCTCGCCGCCCAGGCTGTAGCCGTTGGCCCGCATTTCCTCAGAAACGTAGCGGTCGCCGACTTGGGTGCGCACGTTCTTGATCCCGCGGCGTTCCAAGGCCTTGGTGAAGCCGAGGTTGCTCATGACGGTCGTGACGATCGTGTCTTTCTTCAAGCGGCCGTGGTCAGCCAGGTAAGAGCCGATCACGTACATGATGTGGTCGCCGTCGACTTCGTTGCCGTTTTCGTCAACCGCGATGCAGCGGTCGGCATCCCCGTCAAAGGCCAAACCCAGCTGGGCACCTTGCTTGACGACTTCTTCTTGCAGGTGCTCGGTATGGGTAGCCCCGCAGTGGTCGTTGATGTTGAGCCCGTTCGGGTGAGTTGAAATCGTGGTGAAGTCGACGTCCAGGTCGGCAAACAAACGGGAGATAAAGGCGCTGGCGGCCCCGTTGGCCCCGTCGATCACGACCTTGATCCCGCTCAAGTCTTCTGGAATGGTGTTTTCCAGGAACTGGATGTACTTGTTGCTGCCGTCGCGGAAGTCGGTTACCGTGCCCAGGCCTTCTGCTGATGGCCGCGGCAGCATGTCCTGCTTGGCGTCGATCAGTTCTTCGATTTCTTCTTCCTTGGCGTCAGACAGCTTCAAGCCGTCGCTGCCGAAGAACTTGATGCCGTTGTCTTCAACCGGGTTGTGGGAAGCAGAGATCTGCACGCCGGCGTCAGCGCCTTGGGCCCGGACCAGGTAGGACAGACCCGGCGTCGTCATTACGCCGCATTCCAAAACTTCGATCCCGACTGAGAGCAGGCCGGCAATCAGGGCATATTCCAGCATTTCGCCGGAAATCCGCGTGTCCCGTGATACCAAAACCCGGGCCTGACCGCCGTCTTCCTTCTCCTTGGTCAGCACGTAGCCGCCCATGCGCCCGAGTTTAAAGGCCATTTCCGGAGTCAGAACCTTGTTGGCTTCACCACGAACACCATCAGTACCAAAATATTTAAGCATTATTACAAGAACCTTCCTTTGATTTTCTAGTTGTCTGAATCGCTGACCTTGATCTGCACGTCCACGCTGCCCGGTGAAATCCAGGCAACCCCGCTTGGCACTGGCAAGCGGCAGGACTTGGTCGTCGATGACTTGATCTCGCTCAAATCAACGTTCAAGGTCAAAGAGCTGATCTTCTTGAGGGATTCCTTTTTCCCGTAGAGAGTTACCTTCTCCTCTTTGGCGGTCAAGGAGTAAACCTTCTTGCTTGAGCCGTGGCTGGCGTTCAGCTTCAGCTTGACGGTCTTCTTGGAGACCGAAACCGGCAGGGTCACCTGCGCCGTTGCCGGGCTGATCACCACGTTGAGCTGACGGCCCTTGGCATCATAGGCTGCCAGAAGGACATTGCGCCGGACGGTTTTGGTGCTGCCGTTCGGCACGGCCAGCTGGGCCTGGACATGGTCGACCGCTTTGACCTCGCTCAAGGCCCCGGTAACTTCAACCGTTTCCGGACTGACTTTCGGCGTGCCGATGTCATAGCCTTGAGCAACAGCATTCTTATTATAACCTATTTGGACCGGCAAAGTACGGGACTTTCGCTTTTGAATGTCGACTTTCACGCTTTTTTGCGAAAGCTTGTAGGAAACCTGGCTTGGCAGGCCGCTGACCTTGATCGGCACCCGGTGGGTGCCGACGCCGAACTTGGTCAAGTCGATGTAGACCCGGAAGTTCTGCGTGTTGACTGCCGACGTCACCAGGGCGTTTGGCCCTTCCAGGGTGACTTTCACCTTTGAGGGATAGCCGGTCACGTAGTACTTGTCAGCATCAACTGAGACCTGCAGGGCCATCTTCAGGCTCTGTTCAATGTTGGCCGTCTGCTGCACCTTGGTTTGATTGCTCGTGCTGACCTGGGTGTTGTCAACGAAAGCCACCAGGATGATTGCCAAAAGGAGTGACAAGATCTTGTAAAACCATTTTTGTTCAATCAGTTTATGCATTACTTCTCACCCCAATTCCAGATGCCCCGGGCCAGGCGGATCAGCCATGGCTCCTTCTTCTTTTCAGTCGTGACCAGCTCAGCGCGCAGGTACTTGAGGTATTCCTGCTGGCTGAGGTCGACCATGAACTGGCCGTTGCGGGTGATCGTCACCCCGCCGGTTTCCTCGGAAACGACCACGGTGATGGCGTCGGTCACTTCGGAAATACCGACGGCTGCCCGGTGTCTAGTCCCCAGGCTCTTGGGAATCATGGCGTTGTCCGACAGCGGCAGGTAGGC
>NZ_BOCG01000056.1 GCF_016587775.1 Lactobacillus nasalidis
TCGCACGACCACTAATGAGTAAGGCCTTGTCACCCGTATTTGAGACGCAGGCAAATGCATTATCAACACCTGGGTCAATACCGATATAGCGGCAGTTGTCTGGCAGATATGGCTTCTGGCTTGCAGCTGGAGTGTAGGCTACTGTGAGTTTATAACCATTTGACAGTGGCTTAATTGCGATGCGATTGACCTTTTTTATGCCATCTGCAAGCTTGATGCTAAGCCCCAAAGAATGAATAATCAGATACCGTGCTACGACATCTTTGCCATCAGCACTTTTCACTTCTTTGACCCTCGCGTTTTGTGGTGTCACGTAAAAGGTATGACGTCTGCTTTTCTTCAAGTAACGTGGAATTCTCGGCCTGCCGGTAAATTTCTGTGGTGCTATTTTGTAAGATTGCAAGGCACAGAACCAGGCCTTCCAAACC
>NZ_BOCG01000057.1 GCF_016587775.1 Lactobacillus nasalidis
GGCTCGTCCGCCCAGGGTAAGTCGGGACCTAAGGCGAGGCCGAGAGGCGTAGTCGATGGACAACAGGTTGAAATTCCTGTACTGCACCGAATCGTTATGAGCGATGGAGGGACGCAGGAGGCTAGCAGCGCGTGGTGCTGGATACCACGTTCAAGCGTCAAGTCTGAAAGCGAGTCAAATGCTTGCTTTCATAAGGACAAGGCGTGATGAGGAGCGAAATCACAGTAGCGAAGGCTGCGACGTCACACTGCCGAGAAAAGCTTCTAGCCAGAAACGGTGCACCCGTACCGCAAACCGACACAGGTAGTCGAGGAGAGTATCCTCAGGTGAGCGAGAGAACTCTCGTTAAGGAACTCGGCAAAATGGCCCCGTAACT
>NZ_BOCG01000058.1 GCF_016587775.1 Lactobacillus nasalidis
ATTCATCCCGTATGACCAGCTGGAAGAGGCTGGCTACGGGGAATACCGGCAGCTTTTTGCCTGATGCTCCAACAAAAAAGGCCGCCGGAAGCAGTTTGCTTTCAGCGGTCTTTTTTCGAATGATAGTGGAGATTTTAAACGATGACTGTTAGTCCAGGAGCTTCTTTCTCAGCATGAAGCTCATCTCGATGATCAAGAGGATGCAGCAGATACCCCCGAAGATGAAGCCGAACTGGGAGGAGCTGTTGCCAAAAATCTTCCCAAACGCGGCGTAGAAGTAGGTCGACACGAAGTTGGCCACTGAGCCGGCGGAAAGGGCCAGACCGGTCAAGCCGGCCGAGTTCTCCTTGGTGGAGTTGCGGTTGACGGCGGCCATGACGTAAGGCATGAAGAGGCCGAAGGCCAGGGCTACCAGGCTGTCGCCAGCGATGAAGACGCCCATGCCATTGCCCAGGCCCATGATGAAGTTGCCGGCCCCCATCAGGGCAATCGCCAGAATCCCGGCATATTTTTTGGTCAGCTGCATGTACTTGCCGAAGATAAGGCCAGCTACCAGGGAGATGACGGCTACGGCCGCGGTGACGTTGGCGGCGTCAGTGGCTGAACCGGAATGAGTTTCCACCACCGTCAGGCTGAATTCCAGGATGCCGGAGCTGTAAGCCATATTGAAGAGGAACATGGCCAGCATCCACCAGATGACG
>NZ_BOCG01000059.1 GCF_016587775.1 Lactobacillus nasalidis
ATGCTCTTCGGGATGGAGTTCCTGGAAGCCCTCTTCATCGGGATCGTCTTCGCGGCCACCAGCGTCTCCATCTCCGTCGAGGTCCTGCGGGCGACCGGGAAGCTGCAGACCAAGGCCGGGACGGCGATTCTGGGAGCCGCGGTCGTTGACGACATCCTGGCGGTGATCGTTCTCAGCCTCTTCACCACCTTCAGCCACGAGGGCGGCAAGTCGGGCCTGACGGACAACTTCTTCTTGAACCTGCTCTTTGAGGCCCTCTACTTTGTCTTTGTCTGGCTGGTCTACAAGTTCATCGCCCCGAAGTTCATGCACTTGGCGGAAAAAATCAGCGTCAGCTACTCCGTCGTCATTGCCTCCCTGGTTCTGGCCCTGGGGATGGCCTACATCGCCGAGCTGGTCGGCCTAAGCGCGGTCGTGGGTGCCTTCTTCGGCGGCCTGGCCATCCGGCAGACCAAGCAGGAAGCGGAAGTCAGCTCATCAGTTTCCGCCATCGGCTACTCGGTCTTCATTCCGACCTTCTTCGTCAACATCGGCCTGTCGATGACTTTTGCCAGCATCGGCCAGGACTTCTTCTTCATCGTGATCATGACCCTCTTGGGCGTTTTGTCCAAGTACTGGGCCGGCAAATACTCTTCGGAAATCTTCGGCCTCAAGCCCCTGGAAGGCAGCATCGTCGGGGCCGGGATGGTTTCCCGGGGCGAGGTGGCCTTGATCGTGGCCCAAATCGGGATTGCCCACCACCTGTTTCCAAAGGACATCTACTCCAGCCTGATCCTGGTGATCATCCTGACGACGGTTTTGTCGCCGATCATGCTGAACCACTACATCAGAAAAGAAGAAGCACAGAACTAAAAAAGCAGCGAAGCAAAGCTTCGCTGCTTTCGCGTCTCGCGGATTTTTTCTAGCCTAAAACGCTGAGCAGGTTCCACATGATGTGGGTCGCCATCGAATAGCGCAGGTCCCGGGTTTCCATGTAGACCCAGGCCAAAACGGACCCCATCATCCAGTAGACCAAGAGATAAGGCGACCAGAACGGGTTGTGGGCAAAGGCGAAGAAGAAGCCCGAGACCAGGATCCCGGCCCACTTGGCCAGCTTGCCGGCATGACTGAAGAACAGGTTGAAGAACATCCCTCTGAAGAGGATTTCCTCGATGACCGGCGCGATCACGACCACCATGATGTTGTAGGTCGGTCCGGCCGTCTGCTGGAGGTCGTCCAGGTTCTGCTGGTTGACGGACACCCCGCCGCCGATCAGGTTCATCAAAAGGATGTAGAGCAGCTGCATCAGGAAGAAGCCCCCGACCGACACCGCCAGTTTCCGCCATCTCCAGTGCGGGGGGCGGTTGAAGCCCCACTCGTTCCGGTCGTCCAGCTGGCCCTTGTAGAGCCAGAAGCTGAACCAGAAGACCAAGACGGTGGACAAGGCCAGAATGAAGGCCTCGGCCGACCCGAAGCCGTAGATTTCCGGATAGAAGTAAAATTCCTGCAGAGTCGTATACAGAGCGAACACGACCACGATTTCGATCAGGTAAAAAAGATAATGCCCAATTTTTTTCATGTTTGTCACCTTGTTGTCTCAAAAAAATTCTTATCCTCTATTATAATAAAGTTTGACCAATTTTCTAAATAACATGGACGAGGACTTAAAAAATGCCATCAGCATTAAACACGCTACTTTTTCTATTCAGTCAAAACCGGGCTTTCAGCTACTTCACCATCCTGGTCGCCCTGGCCGCGGTCACCTTCCTTTTCTCCTGGCTGAGCGACCCGCGGCGCTTGATCAACGGAATCTTTCTGACCTTTTTCCTCTTGTCGCTGGGCGCCTGGTTCACCTTCCTGGTCTACGCCACCAACCTGCCCAGCTTCCGCAAGGTCTATCTCTGGGTCCTCTTCGGCCTGGGCGTCATGGTTGCCGTCATCGTCTTCTTCTCCTGGATCCTGCTTTTGTGGAATTCCTACGTCGTCCTCAAACATGAGAGCCACACCCTGCCCAACCTGCTGACCCTGATTCTGGCCTGCGCCATGCTGGGCCTGTGGATCTTCATCTTCATCGGCCACTTTACCCGCAGCACCCCAACCTGGCTGCGGCTGATCCTCGACATTTTTCCGACGATTGCCGTCTACCTGGCGGCGGTCATGTACAATTTCCTGATCAACCTCCTGCTCTACCAGATCGTGCCCCGCCGCTACCACCAGAACTACCTGATCGTCTTGGGAGCGGGCTTGATCCACGGGGACCAGATTTCCAACATCCAGGCCGCCCGGATCAACCGGGCCATCCAGTTCGCCTACCACCAGCAGGAAAAGGGCCAGCCCTTGCCCAAGTTCATCATGTCCGGCGGCCAGGGCCCGAATGAAAAAATCTCCGAGGCGGCCGCCATGGC
>NZ_BOCG01000060.1 GCF_016587775.1 Lactobacillus nasalidis
CGGCAGTCTTCAACCGCCTGGTCAAAGCGGCGGCTGCTTTCAACCACCTGGCGGGCAAACGGGAGCAGGTACTCGCCTTCTTTGGTTAGGCTGACCTGGCGGCTGCTTCTGTCAAAGAGCTTCATGCCCAGTTCCTTTTCCAGAGCCGCAATATGCTTGGAAACCGTGCTTTGGCTGGTATACAGGTCATCCGCTGTCTGTGAAAAGCTCAAGGTGCCAGCCAGGGAAACAAAGGTTTGAATCTTTTCCACGCTTTCTTCTCCATTTCTATCTCACGTTTTTAGCCAATTATGGTCTATTTCATGCCTTCTGTCAAAAACGCAAGAAAAAAAGCTGCCTTGCGGCAGCCTTTTTTAAGCACCCAGGGCCTTCAAGACCACGTTGACCCAGAACCAGGAGAAAGGCATTACCAGGATCATGGCCGGTATCATGTCGGCAATCGGGAAGTTTTTCAATTTGGCCATTCTGAAACCAGTGGCCAGCATCAGGAAACCGCCGCAGGCCTTGAAGTCAATGATCATCGTGTTGTTGGTCATAGGCAGGATGAACTGGGCCAGGATGAAGAGCAGGAACAGCACCAGGAATTGCGGAATCGCGACCAGGCTGACAACATAGCCCAGGTTGCAGGCAAAAATCGCTGCCGTGAACAAGTCCAGAATTGCCTTGGAGAAAAGGATCGAGTTGTCGCCGGTCATCCCCGCCGTCAGACTCCCGTAAATCCCCGTCCCGCTGGCACAGAAGAGGACAATGCTCGTCACCAGCTGGTTGACGAACTCGTCATGGGTCAGGCCCAGTTTTTCAGCCGGGAAGTGCTTGCTGATCGGAGCCTGCATCAGCATGGCCCCCTTGTTGAAGAGCTGGCCCAAGTGACAAGCCAGGCCGATCACCGTTCCCAAAATCAAGGCAAAAATTACCGCTGGCATGTTTTTCATCGGGGCTATTGCCATGACCCCCATGCCCATCGAACAGATCCCGAAGATCAAGTTCAGATCCCGTTTAAATTCGTCACTTAACAAGTGGCCACCAAATGCGCCCAAAAGTCCGCCGATCAAAACGGACAAGGCATCGACAATCGCGCCTGTTGGCATTATAAGTACCTCCTAAAAACTCAATAGCTTGCTTTTTTAATTTAGCAAACTCGGCGCTTGCCAACAATTCGATTTTCCCGCGGATCTATTCGTCAGCGGAATAAGCGAAAAAAAAACAGCCTTGCGGCTGTTTTTTGCTATTCAGCTGGGAAGTAGTCCTGCAATAGGTCTGAGTGGTGCTTCAGCTTCTTGACTGCCTTGGCCTCGATCTGCCGGACCCGTTCGCGGGTAACGCCCAGACTGCGGCCGACTTCTTCCAAAGTATGCGGCTCGTCGTTTTCCAAACCGAAACGCAGCTTCAAGACCTTGGCCTCACGTTCGGTCAGATACTCGCCCATCATGTCGGACAATTGGTCCTTCAGCATTTCAAAAGCAGTGTATTCTTCCGGGTTGACGGCCTTGTTGTCTTCAAGCAGGTCGCCAAGCTGCGAGTCGCCTTCTTCACCGACCGGCTTGTCCAGAGAGTCAGTTTCCTGGTTCTTGGCCACGGTGATGATTTCCTGGACCTTTGCCAGCGGCTCATTCATCTCAGCGGCCAGCTCTTCTGGCTTGGCATCCCGGTCCAAGTCCTGCTGCAGCGTCCGCTGGATCCGGTTCATCTTGTTGATGCTTTCCACCACGTGCACCGGAATTCTGATCATCCGGTCCTGGTCAGCCAGAGCCCGGGTGATTGCCTGCCGGATCCACCAGGTTGCATAGGTCGAGAACTTGAAGCCCTTGGAATAGTCGAACTTGTCAACGGCCTTCATCAAGCCAATGTTGCCTTCTTGAATCAAGTCCAGGATCCCCATCTTGCCGTTGTGCTTGGCATAGCGCTTGGCTATGGAAACTACCAGCCGCAGGTTGGCCGCGGCCAGTTCGTCCTTGGCAGACTCATCCCCGTTTTCAATCCGCTTGGCCACTTCGACTTCTTCATCCCGGCTCAAAAGCGGCACCTTGCCGATTTCCTTCAGGTACATCCGCACCGAGTCATAAACCCGGTCGCTGTCGCTGGAAGCGACCATTTCCTTTTGTTCTTTCTTTTCAGCTTCTTCTTCAACCTTGAGGGCCAGAGCCGACGGTTCACCCTGGTCGTCAACGATACTAATCCCATTGTCCGTAAACTGCTCAACCAGTTCAGCAGTCTCGGCTTCCCCAAGTTTGTACGGCACCAAAAGCCGTGCCTTCAGGTCGTTTTCGCTGATCTGCTTGGTCTTTTTCAGACCGGTAATCACCATTTTGACTGCTTTTTCCAATGGAAAATCATTTACGTTAGAAGCATTTTCTTTTGCCATTCAATCCGCCCTGTTCATCTTAAACTGCTAAAAATACTACTCTAAAAAGTCACGCAATTGGTTGCTCCGGCTCGGATGCCGCAGCTTGCGCAAAGCCTTGGCTTCGATCTGCCGGATTCTTTCCCGGGTCACGCCAAAGACCCGGCCAACTTCTTCCAAAGTCCGAGGATTGCCGTCATCCAGCCCGAAGCGCAGGCGCAGCACATTCTCTTCCCGGTCGGTCAAAGTATCCAGAACCTCAGCCAGCTGATCTTTCAGCATTTCACTGGCCGCGTGCTGCTCGGGACTGGTGGCGTCCTTGTCCTCAATGAAATCGCCCAGGTGGGAGTCATCTTCTTCCCCAATTGGCGTTTCCAAGGAAACCGGCTCTTGAGCCACCTTAAGAATCTCCCGGACCTTCTTGACCGGCAGATCCATTTCCGCGGCAATCTCTTCAGGCTCGGGATCCCGGCCCAAGTCCTGCAAAAGCTGCCGCTGAATCCGGATCAGCTTGTTGATGGTTTCCACCATGTGCACCGGAATCCGGATCGTCCGGGCCTGGTCGGCGATCGCCCGCGTAATTGCCTGGCGGATCCACCAAGTTGCATAAGTTGAAAATTTGAAGCCCAGCCGGTAGTCGAACTTGTCGACTGCCTTCATCAAACCCATGTTGCCTTCCTGGATCAAGTCCAGAAAGCTCATCCCGCGGCCAACGTAGCGCTTGGCGATGGAAACCACCAGCCGCAGGTTGGCATTGGTCAGTTCGTCCTTGGCTTCCTGGTCACCGGCCTCAATCCGCTTGGCCAAGGCAACCTCCTCGTCACCGCTGAGCAGGCTGACGCGGCCGATCCGCTTCAAATACTGGCGCACCGGGTCGTTCATCCGGCTGCCTGGAGCAGAAAGGTGTTCAAGCTCGGCCTTTTCAACATTCTTTTGCTTGGTCAGAGCCAGCTTGGAAGGTTCACCCTTCTCGTCAACGATGCTGATCCCGTTGTCCTCAAATTCTTGCACCAGCTGGTCGACCGCTTTGCCTTCCAGCTGGTAAGGCTTCAGCAAGCGGTCGGTAAATTCCTTTTCAGAAATTTGCTTGCTCTTTTTGACATCCTTAACAACTACTTTAACGGCATCAGCCAGGGAAACCTGGTCTGCCTTCACTGCCTTCTTTGCTTTGTCTGTCATTTGATCGCCTTCACTCTATCATCACAGCGGTTTGCCGCTGGTAAAACCTAATCCAAGAAGTCGCGCAACTGACTGCTGCGGCTTGGATGCCGCAGCTTGCGCAAAGCCTTGGCTTCAATCTGCCGGATTCTTTCCCGCGTCACGTCAAAATGCTGGCCGACTTCTTCCAAAGTCCGCGTCTTGCCATCGTCAAGACCAAAGCGCAGGCGCAGAACCTCTTCTTCCCGGTCACTCAAGGTGTCCAAGACTTCCGCCAGCTGCTCTTTCAGCATTTCATTAGCCGCGTGCTGCTCGGGACTGGTCGCATCCTTGTCTTCGATAAAATCGCCCAGGTGGGAGTCGTCCTCTTCCCCGATCGGCGTTTCCAAAGAAACCGGCTCTTGGGAAATCTTCAGAATTTCCCGGACCTTTTTGACCGGCAGATCCATTTCCGCGGCAATTTCTTCGGGCTCGGGATCCCGGCCCAAGTCCTGCAAGAGCTGCCGCTGGATCCGGATCAGCTTGTTGATGGTTTCCACCATGTGCACCGGAATCCGGATCGTCCGGGCCTGGTCGGCAATCGCCCGCGTGATCGCTTGGCGGATCCACCAAGTCGCGTAAGTTGAAAACTTGAAGCCCAGCCGGTAGTCGAACTTGTCGACCGCCTTCATCAAGCCCATGTTGCCTTCTTGAATCAAGTCCAAGAAGTTCATCCCGCGGCCAACATAGCGCTTGGCAATGGAAACCACCAGCCGCAGGTTGGCTTCGGCCAGTTCCTGCTTGGCTTCCTCATCGCCGGCCTCGATCCGCTTGGCCAGGGCAACTTCTTCCTCGCTGCTGAGCAGGTTGACGCGGCCGATCTCCTTCAAATACATCCGTACCGGGTCATTCATCTTCATCCCGCTCGGAGCCGCCAGATTGTTCAATTCCGCCTTTTCAACGTGCTTTTGCTTGGTCAGAGCCAGCTTGGACGGCTTGCCGGCCTCATCAACGATGCTGATCCCGTTGTCTTCAAATTCCTGAACCAGCTGGTCAACCGCCTTGCCCTCCAGTTGGTAAGGCTTGAGCAGCCGGTCGGTGAAAGCAGCTTCAGTGATTTGATGGTCGTTCTTTACTCCCTCAACAACCAGCTTAACTGCCTTTTCTAAAGGCATCTCATTGCTCGTGGCTTGCTTTTTTTCTGTCACTAACTGCCTCCTCTTCCTGCAATTTGAGCTGTCGCAGCTGCAAAATTGCCTGTGTCTCCCGCAAAATTGCCGTTTGGTCGTTTCGCCGGCGCGCGTCGGCAATCGCCTGCATATGCTGGCCGATCTCATCATCTATCTTGCACAGATTGAGCACGCGCACCTGTGCTTCAAGTTCTTCCAGGGTAATTTCACCTGGAATCTCCATCATATCAGTACTAACAATTATACTCTGAAGTTCTTCAGGAATAAAATCTAAAAACCCGCTTAATGAAACATTTTCATGAGTTTCAATGTAATTGAGCCAGAGCTTGGCAAGCCGCTCATACTGGGGGCTGGGAAAAACGAAGCCGTTCAGCAGCAGATACTCCCTCGCCTCATCGGAATAGATGTAGGCATACAAGAGGCGCTGCTGGGCCCGCGTGGCCCTGGTGACTGGCTGCTGCTCTTGGACGGGAGCCGGCGGCAAGACAGCGGGTTCAGCGGCGCTGGTGTGCTCATCAATGCGGCGCTGCCGGCGCCGGGCCCGGGAGAGGT
>NZ_BOCG01000061.1 GCF_016587775.1 Lactobacillus nasalidis
TCAGTTGCCGGTGCCTTCTTGATTCCAAACACCGCGGCCAACGCGGCTTTGTACCACGCCGGGAAATTGTCAGTTGCCCAAGGCGCTCACGTTATCACCAACGAATTCTACAACAACTTCATCAACTTGACCGGTTCAGGCATTACGATCGGTTTGGTTATCTTCACGGTTTGGTTTGCCAAGTCACAACAGATGAAAGCAATCGGTAAAATCGAACTCGTGCCGTCAATCTTCAACATCAACGAACCGTTCCTGTTCGGTCTGCCTTTGGTCATGAACCCATTCTTGGCCGTACCATTCTTCTGCGTGCCGCTGGTAGTCAGCCTGTCAACTTATGGCTTGATCCGCTACGGCATCCTGCCGCCGCTTAACGGGGTGGCTGCACCTTGGACGACGCCGGCTGTTTTGTCCGGTTTCTTCATCGGCGGTTGGAAGATCGCGATCTGGCAGTTCTGCGTGCTGGTAATCTCAACTTTGATCTACTTCCCGTTTGCCAAGCGCTATGACCAAGTTTTGCTCAAGCGCGAACAGGAAAACGCGGCCGCTGAAGCAGCCGAAAATTAAAGCAACAACAGAATGAATGAAGAAATTTGAGGGGGAATCAATTTGACGGCGCGTAAAATGCCAAAAGGCTTTTTCTGGGGGAACTCCGTCTCGAGCATGCAGACGGAAGGGGCCTGGAATATTGACGGAAAAAGCCTGTCAGTATATGACCTGCGTCCGGCCACTGAGAAAACGGCAGACTGGCACGACGCAATCGATGAATACCACCGCTATGAAGAAGACCTGGACCTGCTCAAGGCCATGAATATGAACATGTACCGGATTCAGATCTCCTGGTCGCGGGTGATCAAAGACGGAGACGGCGAGATCAATCCCGCCGGCCTGGCCTACTATGACCGGCTGGTGGACGGGATGCGCCAGCGGGGAATTGAGCCGATGATCTGCTTGTATCACTTTGACATGCCGGCCAAGCTCGCCCGGGAAGAGAACGGGTTTATGTCCAGAAAGGTCGTTGACGACTTCGTCAGCTACGGGGAAAAGATGCTGGATCATTTTGCCGGCCGGGTCAAGTACTGGATCGTCTTTAACGAGCACAACCTGTATTTTACCGATGAGGCTTTCAACATCGCGGGTTATGACCACGGCGACCAGAGCATCGGCGACATGTACCAGATTTTTCACCATACCATGCTGGCTCATGCCCGCTTAAGCAAGTATGCTCATGGCAAATACCCGGACCTGAAGTTCGGGGGGATGATTGCCTACACGCCAGTTTATCCGGCAACGTCCAAGCCAGTCGACGTCTATCTGGCGCGCAAGTCGAATGAATTTCTGAATGAGAATTTGAACAAGCTCTACACGACTGGCAAATATTCCACTGAAGTCCTGGCCTGGATCAAAAATCACGGGATTCAAGCCGACTTTCAAGCAGGGGACGCCGATATCCTGGCCGGCATTCACACTGACTTTTTAGCTTTCAGCTATTACCGGTCGACCACGCTGAACGCGGACAAGGTTCCGGCAGGGGAAGCACCAAACCGCTACTTGAACTGGGGCTTTGAACACAACCGCTTTCTGGAAGAGAGCGATTTTGGCTGGGACATCGACCCGCTGGGCTTCCGCAACATTATCACGCACACCTACAACGCCTATGGCTTGCCGGTCTTTCCGATCGAAAACGGGATCGGCTGCCTGGAAAAGTGGGACGGAGAGCACGAGATCGCTGATGACCGCCGCATCGCCTACCACCGCAGCCATATTCAGGCCATGGAAGACGCGATTTTTGAAGATGGGGCCGAGGTTCTGGGCTACCTGGGCTGGGGCCTGATCGACATTCCCAGCTCCCATGCCGACATGGAAAAGCGTTACGGTGCCGTCTACGTCAACCGCGGCAACCCTGACCTGCGCGACATGAAACGGGTGCCGAAAAAATCCTTTTACTGGTTCAAGAAGGTCTTTGCCAGCAACGGCGAGGACTTGGCCTAAGACTAAAGGGCCGGTTCAGCCACAGACTTTTCCTACTGTAATAAAACTTCAAACAAAAACTTCTGAAAATCACATACTTTACTCCAAAAAAATACCCGCTGGGTGCTTTGCCACCCCCAGCGGGTATTTTTCGTCTTTTACTGCTTGTATCTTTTTGTTGTCTAGCCCAATTCCTGGTTGCGCTTCAAGGCCGCGTTGACGGCACTGATGGCCGCGTAGCGGAAACCGTTCTTTTCCAGTTCGACGACACCGGCGATGGTTGAGCCGCCTGGAGAGGTGACAGCATCCCGGAGCTGAGCCGGGTGCTGGCCGCTTTCCAGGACCATCTGGGCTGAACCTAAAACGGTCTGGGCTGCCATTTCAATGGCTTGAGCCCGGGAAAGGCCGTTTTGCACGCCCGCGTCCCCGAGGGCTTCGATAAACTGGTAAACGAAGGCCGGACCGCAGCCAGCCACGGCAGTAGCGGCGTCCATCAGCCCTTCGGAAATTTCAACCACCTTGCCTGAATGAGCCATCAAGGTCTGGAAGATTTCCTTGCCCCGCTGACTTTGGCTGCTGTAGCTGGTCATCCCTTGCCCGATGGCAACTGGCGTGTTAGGCATCATTCTGACCAGGTCATGGCCTGGCAGAAGCTCAGCCAAAGTGGCCAGGTCTACCCCGGTGGCCATGGAGATCCAGACGCTGTCGTTTTCGGCTGAAGCGCCAAGCTCTTTGATGCTGTCAGCAACTTGGTATGGCTTCACGCCCAGGAAGACCACGTCGCTTTGAGCGGCAATGGCCGCGTTGTCCAGCAGCTCGCCGCCGATTTCTTCCTGCAGCTTGCCGGCCTTGGCCGGATTGTGGCTGCTCAAAAGCAGGCTGACGCCGTCACACTTGGCAACTGCTCTGGCAATTGCTGAGCCCATGTTGCCCAAACCGATAAATCCAACTTTCATATTGTGCTCCTTGCTATTCTCTGATCTGCCCCTGCCCGTGAATGATGTACTTGTAGCTGTTGAGCTCATTTAAGCCCATTGGCCCGCGGGCATGCATTTTTTGCGTTGAGATGCCGATCTCGCAGCCCAGGCCGAATTCACCGCCGTCAGTGAAGCGGGTTGAGGCGTTGACGTAAACGGCAGCTGAGTCGACTGCTTGGGTGAAGCGGTCGGCGGCAG
>NZ_BOCG01000062.1 GCF_016587775.1 Lactobacillus nasalidis
CGGCCCTGTCTGACCTCTTTGAGCAGGTCTGCCGGCGGCGTCGCCGTCAAATAGACCCGGCTGCCGGACTTTTTAACCGCGTTGGCCGCGGCAAAATGCAGCTGGGGGCTGCCAGCGTAAGGAAAAGAATCGATCTCGTCGATAATCAGCAGGTCAAAGGCCCGGTAGTACTTAAGCAGCTGGTGGGTCGTGCAGATGACCAGCTGCTCGTTGGCGACGGCTTTCTCCTCGCGCCCGTGGTACTTGCCGATCTCAATTTCCGCAAAAGCAGCCTTTAGGCGCGGATAAAGCTCATTGACCACGTCGATTCTCGGCGTGGCAATGGCCACCCGGCAGCCGCTGGCAAAGGCCTGGGCCAGCAGGGGAAAGATCATCTCCGTCTTCCCTGCCCCGGTTACGGCCTGGACCAGGCAGTCCTTCTTCTGGGCAAACTTTTCCAGCAAAAAGCGGCTGACTGCTTCCTGGCGCGGCTGCAATTTGCCCGGCCAGGTCAGGCCCGATTTGGCCGGGTAGCTGCTGGCGGCCGCCTGGCGCAGCAGCCATTTGCCCTCATCCAGCCGGCCCAGGCCCACGCATTCGCG
>NZ_BOCG01000063.1 GCF_016587775.1 Lactobacillus nasalidis
GAGTCAAATGCTTGCTTTCTCAAGGACAAGGCGTGATGAGGAGCGAAATCACAGTAGCGAAGGCTGCGACGTCACACTGCCGAGAAAAGCTTCTAGCCAGAGACGGTGCACCCGTACCGCAAACCGACACAGGTAGTCGAGGAGAGTATCCTCAGGTGAGCGAGAGAACTCTCGTTAAGGAACT
This sequence comes from Lactobacillus nasalidis, assembly GCF_016587775.1. Taxonomy (GTDB): domain Bacteria; phylum Bacillota; class Bacilli; order Lactobacillales; family Lactobacillaceae; genus Lactobacillus; species Lactobacillus nasalidis. The sequence goes on from NZ_BOCG01000063.1 coordinate 185, forward strand.
CGGCAAAATGGCCCCGTAACTTCGGGAGAAGGGGCGCTGGTCGCAAGATCAGC
>NZ_BOCG01000064.1 GCF_016587775.1 Lactobacillus nasalidis
CTGGTGGTGACAGCAGCCAGGCAACTCTGTTTTCCCTGGGCATCAGTCCCTGGATGTCGGCCATGATTATCATCGGGATGCTGGCCCAGTTGCGGCTGCCGCTGATGTCGAAGATGACCGAGCGCAAGATGGACATTGGCCAGAAGACCTTGACCTTCTTTTTGGCGGTGATTCAAGCTTCGGTGATGCTGCAGGAATTTCAGCTGACAGACAACAGCTTTGGAGCCCGGTTGGGCGCGGGCCTGTTTTTGCTGACCGGCTGCTTTTTGCTGATCTGGCTGAGCGTTGAAAACGACAAAAACGGCCTGGGCGGGATCAGCCTGATTTTGATGGCCAACATGTTTTTTACTTTGATGAAAAATTTTGTCAGCGGCCTGATTCCGGGCCTGGGGGCGACAGAGGCAAATATCGTCCGGGCTTTTAGCCTGCTGGCGATTCTGTTTTTGGGAACGATGACGGTGATTCTGACCAATGCCGAGCGCCGGGTTCCCGTAACCAAGCTTTTGATTAGTGCGGAATTCGGGTCTGAGTCTTATTTGCCGATCAGACTGCTGCCGGCAGGTTCAATGCCGGCCATGTTCGCCACGACCATGTTTGTCTTGCCCAAATATCTGCTGCAGTTTCTGTTCAACCTGTCAGCCTGGACGCCTTTCAAGCAGCTGGCAGCTGCTTTTGACTTTTCCCGCCTAAGCGGATTGGTAATCTACTGCCTGATTTTGGTCGGCCTGACCTACGGCTTTTCTTATATTTCAATCGACCCGCTCCAGCAGGCCGATGACATGCAGCAGTCCGGAGACTACATTCCGGGTTTTCACCCTGGCAAGGAAACGGAAAAATACCTGCGGCATTTGATCAACGTTTATTCATTTGTGAGTTCGATTTACTTTGTGCTTTTTGTCGGTCTGCCAATGGGCTTGACACTGATCAGCAGCCGCCTGTCCAGTCTGGTGATGCTGCCGAACTACGTCATTATCCTGGCCGGCTTTGGCGCCGGCATTGCCGAGCAAATCGAGGTCCTGCAGATCCGGTCCCAATACCAGGGCCTGCTTTAGCAGAAAGGAGGAAATAGGATGTATTACTTTGTGCCATCCTGGTACCGGCGCAACCGCACCTGGCTCAGTTACGGCCAGATCTGGTTTTTGAACAGCGGGCTAATTCATTTCGACTTTGACGACAGCATCAACCAGATCAGAATGTTCAAAGACGAAGGCCAGCCGGTCAGAATCCTGACCCTGGGCTATTTGCCAAGCATTGGCAATTTCCTTTTCCGCCACAACATTCTGGACGCGGAAAGCGACAATATTTTTGACATGATGCAGGGCATTCCTGCTGACCAGGTCGTCAGAAACGTCAATTATCTCGACTTCAACTGGCCGAAGGACTGCAGCTTCGTCTACAACTCCTTCAATATTCTGGTTTACCGGGAAGACGAACTGTATGCCCGGATCCGGATGGGGATCACGGGCAACCTGATTCAGATTGAATTCGTCAGAGAAGGCTACAAATACCGGACCATGTTCTTTGACTGGCGGGGCTTTTTGTCGAGCATCCTCAACTATGACAGTGAGGGCCGGTTTGAAAGCCGAGTCTTTTTGAACCCGGAAGGCGAAGAAGTCTTCCTCAACAACCGGGACGACTCAGTCACCATCTTTTCGGCCGCCCAGGACCGCTTCAAGCAGAGCCACTACGATTCGATCACGGACATGATCAGCGAGTATCTGGACAAGTACTTCGAGCAAAATCTCCATCCGGACGATTCCTTTATCATCGCGGCCAGCCGCCGGCACGACCAGTTTTTGCTGGAAAAGCTGCGGGGCTACAAGACGGCGATTTCCTACTACGGGCACCGGACCAACTTCGATGACCCGCACGTCTTTGAAACTGCCCGCATGGCCAGCATGGTGATTGCCGACTCGGACTACACGGTCAATTTGATGAAGAAAAATGGCGTCAAGCACGTCGTGCAGCTGCCGCCGCTGGATACGGACCTGACCATGGGGGAAAGCGACCGCGAGCGGCTTTTGAAGGTCATGTTCATGATCGGCGGTTTGTCTGAGGAGATCATCAAGCTGGCGCTCAAGCAGCTTTTTGACGTGATGGAGGACAACCGGCTGGTGGAAATCAACTTTGCTGATTATGCCGGCTTTGACCAGTTTGGGATTTTGGACCGCTTGATCAAAGATGAAATGGCCAGCCGCGAGTGCAAGTACCGCTATTACTTTTTAAGAGCCAACCAGTCTCTGCCAAAAGAACTTTTGTCTGAGGACGACGATGAGGAAAATCAAGTCCGCCGGATCAATTACGTCACGATTCATTCAGATACCGACCTGATCAAGATCCTCAAGCCCATGCGCTTGATCGTCGACTTGTCGGCCCGGCCGGAAATTTTCCTGCAGGTGGTCGGCATCAGTACCGGGATCCCGCAGATCAATTTGGTTGAATCCGACTATGTCGATGACGGGAAAAACGGCCTTAGGATCGGGAACATCTCGGACTTGGGCGGAGCCCTGCGCTATTACCTGGACGGGCTGAGCAACTGGAACCGGGCAAAGATGTATTCGGTGAACAAGATCAACAGCTATACGGCTGCCAAAATAGTTAAGGAACTGGCGGACGCGGTAGGAGGTAAGTGAGTGGACTATTTTTTGCTTTACGGCGTGAAAGAATATCTGCCGCCGGTGCCGGAAGCGGATAATGCTAAGTGGTTTAGGGCCGGCTTCGGTGAAGTGGCTGACCTGGTAGAAGAACTGCGGGCGGACAAGAAGCTGTCTTTCCGCGGCTTCCAAGGGGCCTGGCTGATCGACCTGCCACAAGACGAGGACTGTCCGGCCCTGGCCAAAAACCTGGATGCCTACACTATCGTGGCAGATGATGACTTGCAAGAAGAAGAGCGATCAGAAGCCGTAGAATTCTTCTTCAAATCCAAGCAGGTCCGCTTCGTGCACTTTGCCAGCAACAACCAGGCCTTTGACTGGATTGCCAGCCGCCTGTTTGGCGGGCAGACCGGGAGCAAACTGGATGTTTCCAGCCTGGAAGTCAATCCTCTCTTTAAAGGCAGAGTAGAGTTCAACGGCTTAAAAAACGTCCGCTTGAGCGGCAACTTCGGGGATGCCTTCTGGCCGGTAGTCAACTGGCGGTGGGGGATGTACTGCGACAAGGACCGGACCCTGGAGCTCTGGCCTCAGTTCATCAAGGATGCCAGCGTGGACATTCGCCTGGCCATTTACGAAAATAATCCCGGGATCGCGGACAATGTCCGCCGCCGGGTTTTGTTTACGGAAGACGAGATGAAAAAGTGGCTGCTCTTTGAGGGGACTAATCCGGGTTCCATCTTGAACGTGAGCCTGGAAGCCCGCGGCGAAGGTAACCTGACGATCGGGGATTTGCACTACCGCTGGTCAAGACGCGGCCTGGGCTCCTTTATTGCCGGCGGCGAGGACTTGATCGACAGCAACCGGGATCTGCTGATCACCTACTTTAACCCAGGCGACCTCAAGCCGCCTTTGAACATCTACTTTTCAGGCTACCGAACGGCGGAAGGCTTTGAAGGCTTTTACATGATGAGGTCGATGAAGGCTCCTTTCATGCTCATTGGGGACCCGCGCCTGGAAGGGGGGCAGTTTTACCTGGGCAGCCAGGAACTGCAGGACAAACTGCTGGCCCGGATTCAAGAGAAAATGGACTGGCTGGGCTTTGACCGCCACCAGGTGACCATGTCTGGCCTGTCAATGGGGACTTTCGGCGCCCTCTACTACGGGGCAAAACTGCGGCCTGGGGCCATTGTCGTCGGCAAGCCCCTGGCCAGCCTGGGCCATATGGCGCAGATGGAGCGGGACAACCGCTACGGCATCTTCCCGACGGCTTTGGACGTTTTGAACGTCTCCTCGCCGGAAACAAACTGGCGGGCCGGCTTTGACGACCGGGCCGAAGCCTTGGATGACCAGTTCTGGTCAACTTTTGACAAGGCGGACTTCTCCCAGACGATCCTGGCCGTGGCCTATATGGAAGACGATGACTATGACCCGACCGCCTACCGGGACATTCTCCGCAGCTTCAGCCGGCGCAAGCAGGACAGCAAGATCATTGCCAAGGGCTTTCCCGGCCATCACAACGACGCGACCGGGCCCCTGGTCAAATGGTTCAGGACGCAGTACACAGCAATTATGAAAGATGAATTCGGGCGATAAAAGATGCAGAGCATTTATTGGAATGAAAATTGCAGTCCCTTCTGGCGGGGGATTTCCGGGAAGGACCAGCAGAAATACCGGAGCGGCTTTGCCTATACCGGCAGCACTGTCCAGGCGACGGGACATGCCTACATGTACGGCTCGAAAATCATCCGGCGCTCCCGTGACGACATTTTCTTTTATAATGGCGGCCTGCCAGCCGGGTCCGTCATTTACAAGTGGGACATGGTCTACAGCTACGGGGCGGCTCACGCGATCCCGTCTTTGCCGCTCTTGATCAACGGCCGCAGCTACATCTTCCGGGTTTTGGCTGAGGCCGACCAGGAGAGTGGCTTTTACCTGCGGCTGATCGCCTTTGACCGTGAGGACCACATGGTCAAGCTGCAGATCATTCATGGCCAGGAGGGGATTTTTGAATTCCCCCATGAGGCCAGCTATTATACGGTTGAATTGGTTGGCGCCGGCTGCCACCAATTGGTCTTTCACCGGATTGACGTGGAAGAGCTGACGCCGGACACCGATCCTGAGAAAATCGACTGGGACCGGCTGCATGAAGAAAACGAGCACCGGCGGCGCTTGGCGGCCCAAGTAGTCGACCGGTACCTGCGCAGAGAGGAGTGAGAGCCATGGCCGCGATTGGGAGTCCTTTTTCAGCGGATTACTGGGATTTGCGCAGAATCCGCCAGATCCTGAAGAAAGTCAACAAGCTGAAAGAGCAGATGCGGGCGCTGACGGATGACCAGCTCAAGGGCAAGACCAGCGAATTTAAAAAGCGCCTGGCCCAGGGAGAAAGCCTGGACAACCTCCTGCCGGAAGCATACGCGGTCGCCCGCGAGGCTGACATGCGGGTTTTGGGCATGTTCCCGCACGACAGCCAGGTCATGGGGGCCATCGGGCTCAACCTTGGCAATATCGTTGAAATGAAGACCGGGGAAGGCAAGACCTTGGTTGCCACCATGCCCCTGTACTTGAACGCCTTGAGCGGCAAAGGGGCAATTTTGGTCACCACCAACGAATACCTGGCCAGCCGGGACGGGGAAGAAATGTCCCAGGTATACCGCTGGCTGGGGCTGACTTATGCCACTGGCTTCAGCCCGGAAGGCGAGAAGCTGAAGGTTGAGCAGAAGCGGAAGATCTACAATTCCGACATCGTTTATTCGACCAGCGGTGCCTTGGGCTTTGACTACCTCTTGGACAACATGGCCCAGGAAAAAGCTGAAAAGTACATGCGGCCTTTTAACTACTGCATTGTCGACGAAGCTGACTCAGTTTTGCTGGACATGGCCATCACGCCCCTGGTCATTGCCGGCCTGCCCAAGGTCAAGTCCAACTACATCGGGGTGGCCGACGAATTCATCTACTTTTTGGATGAGGACGACTACGAATTCAACGAAGAGCACAACAATGTCTGGCTGACTGAGAGCGGGGTCAAAAAGGCCGAGAACTTCTTCAGCCTGCCGAATCTTTTTGACGGCCAGCACACCGAGCTGGTCCGCTGCCTGAACCTGGCCTTAAAGGCCCACTGCCTCTTTGAGCGGGAGGAATCATACGTGGTTTCCCCGGGCGGGGAGATCGAACTTTTGGACAAGGAAAACGGGCGGATCCTGGAAGGGATGAAGCTGCAGGCCGGCCAGCACCAGGCCATCGAAATGAAGGAGCAGCTGCCGTTGTCTGAAGACCAGCAGGCCATGGCCTCAATCACCTACCAGAGCCTCTTTCGGATGTTTGACAAATTATCCGGGATGACGGGGACAGGTTATTCGGCCCGGGATGAATTTTTCAAGATCTATGGAACCAAGGTGGTCCGGATTCCGACCAACCGGCCGGTCATCCGCAAGGACCTGCCTGACCGGATCTACCCGGACCTGCCAAGCAAGCTTTTGGCCTCTTTGGAAGAGGTCAAACGCCTGCATGCTTTGGGGCGGCCGGTTTTGATCATTACCGAGTCGATCGCGGTTTCGGAAATCTATTCGGAACTGCTTTTAAGAGAGCAGATTCCCCACAATGTCCTCAATGCCAAAAACGCGGCCAAGGAAGCCACCATCGTCAAAGAAGGCGGCCAGGTCGGGGCAGTGACGGTGGCCACCACCATGGCTGGCCGGGGCACTGACATCAAGCTAGGGCCCGGGGTGGCAGAATTGGGCGGCTTAGCGGTTTTAGGCGTGGCCAAGATGAGCAGCCGGCGGATCGACGACCAGCTGCGCGGCCGGGCCGGCCGGCAGGGGGACCCGGGGAGCAGCGAATTTTTCGTTTCCCTGGAAGACGACGTCGTCATCAAGTATGGCCCCATCTGGCTGGACCGCTACCGGCAGAAGTACCACGAGGAAGACTTGAACATGACCCAGGTTCACGAGCTGAAAAACTGGCGGATCCGGGAGGCCCTTAATTCTGCCCAGGTCAGAAGCGACGAAAGAGACTACGACATCCGCAAGCAGCAGCTGTCAATGGGGGCCAGCGACGAGATCCAGCGCGAGCAGGTTTACAAAACAAGAGACCAGATCATTTTTTCAGACGGGGTCAATTACGACCTGCAGGGCTGGCTGAAGGCGCTCTTCACTGGCTTCGTGAAGGAGCACCCGAACCTGGACAAACGGACGATCCGCCGCTTTATCCTGGACAACCTGTCTTACGGCTTTGACGACGACATGGACCAGCTGGACGTTTCCAACCCAGGGCAAGTGATTGACTACTTGATGAACTTGTCCCAGGCTGAATTAAAGCGCAAGGAGCAGTACTTTGACGATGAGGCTGAGAAGAAGCGCTTTTACAGCATCGCGGCCCTCAAGGCCATTGACGTCTGCTGGATCAAGCAGGTCGACAATCTGCAGCAGCTGCGGCAGATGGTGGCCATGCGGACGTCGGCGCAAAGAGACCCAATGAACGAATACCACCATGCCGCCTTGAGCTCATACAAGAAGATGTGCCGGGAAATCAAGCGCTTGACGATTCGCAATGTTTTGATGAGCAGCATCACGGTAGATAAATACGGAAAAAAGGATGTTTACTATGTCTGATTTTGACAAGCAGGAAAGCAAAAAGCCGACTGACGAAGAGAAGGACTTACTGACGGCGCGCATGAACAGCCAGCTCAAGGGGGCCCGCAACCACTTCGTCAAGCCGCAAAGACCAAAGCAGAATACTTACCGGATTTTCGGCCTGGTCATCACGGCCGCGATTATCATTAGTATTTTGATGGAGATTTTTAGAATGATGTAAGGTGACCAGCATGACAGTTTACAGCATCAACAAGGGAATCGGCTGGGCATCCAGCGGGGTTGAATACGCCCAGGCTTACCGGGGGGAAGTCTTCCGTAAGCTGAACCAAAAGGCAAAGTTCATTTTTACCGACTGGATCGGCTATGAAAACATCGCGCACATGACGCGCAACTTGGGCTTTAAAGACCGGGAAATCATCTGGCTGTACACCTTTTTCACGGATTTTAAGGTCAAAGCCTGCAGCTTCACCTTGGAAGAATTGGAAGAAAAATTGCCGCCGATTCTGGAGCGCAAGCCGATGGGCAAGGCAGTGCGGTACATTTTCGCCAATGGTTTCTGGGCTACGGCTTATTTGAAAAATCTCGGCTCTGAAATTGTCGAGCGGGTCGAATACGTGTCCGGGGCCAACTTGGTCAGAAAGGACTATTACAGCTACGGCCGCTACTGCAGTGAGTTTTACGCCCCTGAAAACAACCGGGCCAAGCTCTACCAGCGCCGCTTTTACAATGAAGACGGAACGACGGCTTACGACGAGATCATTGATGATGACCAGGAGCATTTATTTAAGTTCAAAGACGAGATCCTGTATTCAAAGCATGAATTGCTGGTCAAGATGCTGCGGGAACTGAATTTTTCCAAAAAAGACATCATTCTGATTGACCGGGCTGAAGACCAGGGGCAGGAAATCCTGGAAAACAAGGGCAAGGCCCGGGTGGGCACGATCGTGCACGCCGACCACTTTAGTGAAGCCGAGACCAACGACGACACGATTCTCTGGAACAATTACTATGAGTATGAGTTCGAGCACGCCGACCAGATCGACTTTTACGTGACGGCGACTGACCTGCAAAAAGAATTGATGGAAGAGCAGTTCTTGAAATATAAGGGCAAAAAGCCGCGGATCTACGCAATCCCGGTGGGCAGCCTGCCGGTCTTAAAGCAACCGGAATTCTCCAGCCGCCGGCCTTACAGCCTGGTGACAGCCTCCCGACTGGCCAGTGAAAAGCACCTTGACTGGGCCATCCGGGCGGCGGCCAAGGCCCACAAGGTCCTGCCGGAACTGACTCTGGACATCTACGGCTCTGGCGGGGAGCGGGCGATGCTGGAGGACGTGATCAAGGAAGTCGGCGCTGAAGGCTATATCCATTTGAAGGGCCACCAGCAGATGGCCGACATCTACCAGCACTACCAGGCCTATTTGTCCTGCTCGACCAGTGAAGGCTTTGGCTTGACTTTGATGGAAGCGGTCGGGTCGGGCCTGGCTATGGTGGGCTTTGACGTCCGCTACGGCAATCCGACCTTCATCGCCAATGAAGAAAACGGCCTGCTTTTGCCATACGACCGCCTGGCCACGGTGAATGAGCACGTTAACGAAATGTCACGGGCCATCGTCAAGCTGTTTAATGCTGATTTGGCCAGCTGGTCAGCCAAGTCTTATGAAATTGCCGCCAAATACAAGGACAAGCGGGTCGCGAAATTGTGGAAAAAGGCCATAGAAAGTGAGCTGCATCGTGATTAATCTTTTCTTTGAATACGGACAAAAGAGCCAGGACCTGGCCCGGTCACTCAAGCTGTCCGGCTTTGACCACCCTAGCGTGGTGATCCAGGACGACGGCTTTTTGCCGGCAGACGTGGAATCGCCGCTGAAGTATTTTTTGGGCCTGGCTGGATCGGTCTTTCAGGGCCGGCCGCGCTATTTTAATGAAATTGACCTGCCAAAACTTTGGGAAATCAAGGCCAACGCCCAGGGCGGGGAAGTCCTGGACCATGGCCAGCGCCGGGCTTCGATCATCTATTGGCAAGACAACCGCCGCCGGCAGGTCAGCCGGGTTGAATGGCAGGATTTGTCCGGCCGGGTTCGCTTGATCGACCACTACAACCAGTGGGGCTGGAAGTACGCGGTGACCAGCTGCGACAGTCGGGGTCGGCAGGCCATGACCAGCTATTTTGCCAGCAACGGTCAAGAAGTACTGATTCAGAACCATTTTACCGGTGACTTTACCTATAATCTGCCAGACGGCGGGATCCGCAATTTTACCGATATCAACCAGCTGACGGCCTATTATCTGGAGGAATCCGGCTTCAAGCTGGACGGCGTAGTCTTTAATTCACTGGGGCACTGCTTGTTTACCTTGATCCAGCTGAAGCACAAACCGGAGCACAATTTGCTTTTTTGGCAGGAAATCAGCCAAAACGGGGTGCCGGACAATATGCTTTACTTGCTGGAAGGCAACCTGCCAGACGGCCGGGTGATTGTGCAGGACCGGGCTGAGTACGAAAGGATTACCGGCCAGCTTGACCGGCTGAAAGCAGCCCGGGTCAGCTACCTGGGCATGGTCTATCCATTCCGCCGGGAAAATCACGCCCGCAAGCGGGCCCTGATCATGACCAATTCCGACCAGATCGAGTGCTTGAAGCAGCTGGTTGAGGGCTTGCCAGAGTGGCACTTTGATATCGCAGCGGTGACGGAAATGTCAGGCCGGCTGATGAACTTTGGCCACTACGAGAACGTCGCCTTGTACCCGGTTGCCCGGACAGCCGATATTGACCGTCTGCTGAAAGAAGACGACCTGTATCTAGATGTCAATTATGCCAATGAAATTCTGCAGGCTGGCCGGCAGGCGTTTGAAAACCGCCTCTTGATTCTGGCCTTCCGTGACACTTTGCACGCTCCTGAATACGTCAGTGAGGAGAATATTTTCGCGGCCAGAGACGCGGCAGGGATGATCGCGGCCATCAAGCAGCTGGCTGATCCGGCTGAATACGCCCGGCTGCTGGGAGAACAGGAGGTGCATGCTGGCTCGGAGAGTCCAGAGCATTTTCGGAAGCTTCTGCAAGCCGGCCTAATAAAATAAAGCTTAAGTCCGCCGTGACAGGTGGACTTTTTGCATGGCTGGAAAAAGTCTGAATTAATAGGCATCTAGCAAACATCTTTTGCAAAAAGCGCTTGCTGTCGTGTTATAATTAAAAAATAAAGACCTATTTTTAAGCATCTGTTCAGTCAACATGGATTTGCCAGCACAACAGCTGGCAAAACAGGACCTGTTAAGCCCGCTGATTGCTATAAGATAGAGCAAAAAACAAGAGTTTCAGTCATAAGAAAACAGACATAGTTATTGCATATGCTGAAACGGAATTATAAGTAATTTGGTTATAAAACTGCAAGCATTGGGAGTGGATGAAAATGTCGAAATCCAAGAAGAAAAAGAAGAAGGTCGAATTCTCCGCAGCTGCAAAGGCAGCCATCAAGAAGGAAGAAAAGAACAACAAGCGTAAATTAAACAAGGAAAACGCGGTTAACTCCAACACCCGCGCGGCTTTGAAGGGAATAACCGCTCTTGGTGCCTTTGCCGGTGGTACGGCAGCGGCCAATGCTTTGATCGACAACAAGGCCTTTGGGATCACTTCTCAGGTTGAGGCGGCAGTGGACGCAACCAAGGATACCGCCAGCTTGAACTCTGTTGAAGTCAGCTCTAATCAGAACAATACTGCTGCTTCAGAGTCAGACAATCTGAGCGAAAGTCAAAGCCAGTCACAAACTCAGTCATATGAAGAATCTGGTACTGCCAGCGAAGCACAGACCGAGTCACAGACTGAGGCTCAGACCGAAGCACAGACCGAGTCACAGACTGAGGCTCAGACCGAATCGCAAACTGAGTCCAAGACTGAAGCACAAACTGAATCACAGACGACTGAAGACAGCCAGGAACAAAGCACTAGCGAAAGCAAATCTAAGTCAGTCAGCCAAAGCGAGTCTGCATCCAAGTCTGAATCAGTCAGTCAAAGTGACTCTGCATCCAAGTCTGAGTCAGTCAGCCAAAGCGGGTCTGTTTCCAAGTCTGAAGCGGCTGACCAAAGCGAGTCTAAGTCTGAGGAAGCTGCTCAAAGTGAGTCTAAGTCTGAGACCGTAAGCGAATCCGCAGGCAGTGAAGCAGACAGTACTGAGCAAAGTGAGAATTCACAAGCTGCCGCCAAGGTAGCTCTTTTTGAGGCGGATTCAGAAGGCAGCGAAGCCGGCTCAAGCAGCACGCAGGACAGCGAGGCCGACAGCACGATGGCTTCCCAGTCCAAGTCTGTCTACGAGAGTCAGCAAAGCGCCTCAGCAGAACAGTCCAAGTCTGTCAGCCTGTCAGCAGCAGCCAGTGAATCAGCTGCCGCCAGTTTGTCAGCTTCAGCCAGTGCAT
>NZ_BOCG01000065.1 GCF_016587775.1 Lactobacillus nasalidis
CAGCTCGAAAGCATTATCAGCACCAAGCAAGGCCCAAAGGCGGTATACGGCCAGACCAAATCCATGCAGCGCCTAACCGATTGGCGCAATGCCAAGATTCGTCAATTTGCCCACAAGGCATCCAAGCGCATAGTAGATTACGCGCTAAGCTGTGGAGCAAATACTATTGTGATTGGCAAGAACAAGACATGGAAACGGTCAGTAAATATGGGCAAGAAAAACAATCAGAACTTTGTTGGCTTGCCTCACCAGCAGATGATCAATATGATCCGCTACAAGGCCAATATGGTCGGTATCACGGTTATCTGCACAAATGAATCGTATACAAGTCAGACTAGTGCTCTTGACGGCGAAAAGCCATGCTGGAACAATGGCAATAAGAGCAGAAAAAAGCAAGGGCTGAGCCCAGCCAATCGGCGCATTCACCGTGGCATGTTTAGAAGCAACAAGGGTTTGTTGGTCAATGCGGACATCAACGGTGCAATGCAGATAGTAAGAAAAGTATTCCCGAACGTCTCATTTGCGAACGGGATAGTGGATGCTGTGTTGCATCCAGCCAAATGGTCTCCTCTCATTTGAGGAGCCACTCGGCAAACGAGTAATATTTGTGTCTGTGTATAGAGCTTCGGTTGACGGACTGTAAAGTTGTCCTCCAGTTTTCTTGAGAACCATATCAAGGGAGCGTTTGTAATGCTTACTTGCTAAGTATTGCTTGAAAAAGGTCGGTCTAGATATTAAAGCTGTTAAAGCAGACACTCGGCAAAATCATATCAAATGACACAATTTGATATAATCTGACCCAATATTCTATAACATTATCTAAATTAAGATGGGAGAAAACATGGATAAGCTAAAAAAGAAAATGCCGAAAAATAAGTATGCAAGAGCTGCTATCTCATTGACAATCTTTTTTGCCTGCATTCTGCCAATCCAATATTTATTTGAGAAATTGTCATTTAGTACATTTTGGTCAAACTTTCTTGGCTTAACTATTGGTGTGTACCTCTTTCGGAAAATCATCGTTGCTTTGGGAATTCAACGACACAATTTTTAAAATGTCACTTTATTTAGTGGCATTTTTCCCTTTTTAGCGTGTAGTAAGGGGAAAAGAATGGGTGAACTTTTAAAAAATGCGCGGCTTAGTTTAGGCTTGTCGCAAAAAGAAATGGCTGCAGAAGTGATGTCTGTTACGCAGTATTCTAGAATCGAAAATGATCAACAAAGAATTAGGTTTGATGATCTAGTAAAAATACTCCATGCTCATCAAATTGATATAGTATCTTTTATTAATCAATTTTTATTGAAGCGGCAATTAACAGATTGCAATCATGACTATTATTTGCAAAAAATTGAATCCATGTATTGGGAGCGTGATCTTTCGTCAATTGATGAATTACTTGATAAGTTAAAGCAGTTTGGGCAGCATGGGCTCTTAAATCTTTTGACTAAGTTGTTGATTGTGAATGTAAAAGATGGTTTAGATTGGCCAATGGCGCAACAGTGTCGTCAGGAATTATGCCAACGCTTGCTAGCAGTTGATAAGTGGACAGATGATAACAACTTGTTTATCTTATTTGCATATGGAGTCTTTATTTTAGACTCTAAGCACTTAGATTATTTTGCTAAACAATTATTTGAGCGATATCAAAGAATCGATGGTATGCCGATTAAGAAAGTAGAAATTTTAGCAATTATCGCTGTTAATTATTTGGCAAATGACCTTCATAGGGGAAGGGACAGCCATTCGGTTGAAGCTGTTGATTTTCTATACTCATTACCAGCTCATCCGCACTTTTTACTCTATAAACTGCTAGCCAAATATTATAAAGCGGTAGCTTTAGAGAATGTAGAACAACAAAAGAAGATTGCTAGGATGTTAGTGGAATTGGGTTATAGGGATTTAATAGTTGCGTTTAGTACCGCACCATAACAGCTAGTCCTTCATGGCCCAAAATGAAAAACATTCTAACGTTCAAACTGCTCCTCCATCCTTACTTTTCATATTTGAAAATTTCTATTTCTTTTCATGCAAAAACCGCTGAACTTACAGTTCAGCGGTTTTCTCTTTTCACAAATTGATACCCTGCTGGCGGAAGAGTTCTTTTCG
>NZ_BOCG01000066.1 GCF_016587775.1 Lactobacillus nasalidis
ATTATTGCTGACCGGCGCAGCCGCTTGGCAGGCAAAGCCGGTAGCCGCTGCAACGGCCAACTACCAGAAGCAGGACTTGAATCTGGACGTCAAGGCGGCCATTGCCATTGATGCCGACAGCGGGCAGATTCTTTACGCAAAAAACGCGACCACGCCCCGGCAGATCGCGTCAATGACCAAACTGGTCACGGTTTACCTGACCTTGCAGGCCATCAAGCAGGGCAAGCTCTCCTGGACCAGCACGGCCAAGCCAACGGCCACCATTGCCAAGATCAGCCAGAATTCCGAGTACTCCAACGTCCCGCTGGCCAGCGGCCATGCCTACACGATCAAGGAGCTCTACCGGGCGACCTTGATTGAATCCGCCAACGGGGCGGCTTTGACTTTGGCCCAGGCAGTCGGCGGCAGCCAGGTGGCTTTTGTTAAAAAGATGCGCAAGCTGCTGACCAGCTGGGGGATTAC
>NZ_BOCG01000067.1 GCF_016587775.1 Lactobacillus nasalidis
GCCCCATTCAAACTTGTGCTGCCGCTGGATGATCATTTTCAGCCGCCGGCGGCGGATATTCTGCACGATATAGACCAGGTAGACGATCGCCCCCACCCAGAGGGCGACACCCAGAACGTTCCAGCTCCACATAAAAAATCCTCTTTCTGCTACTTATCAGCTTCAGCTGCTTTTTCCTTGGCTTTGGCTTCTTTTTCTTTGGCCTTGGCTTCTTTGGCGGCTTCCTTGGCCGCTGCTTCGTTTTCCTTGATCTGCTTGAGCTTCTCGCTCATGGCGTCGGCCAGGCGGTCGGCGGCGCCTTCAACGTCCGCCGTCAATTCTTCGCCGGTCATGAAGAGGTCAATCCGGAAATGGGAGGCGTTCAGCTGGTCGTTGGCCGTTTCGAAGTAGACATTGACCGGCTGGGCTTCATCTTCGTCAAAGAAGTTGATCAGCTTCTTGTAGTTGACCAGGGGCAGGTTGATGATGTTGGTTTCCAGGGCAAAAGTCACCGGGCTCTTGCCTTCCAGGACCAGCTGCACCTGCATGAGCCGGTCTTTCTTCAAGGCCGTGGCCACTTCCTGGACCATGGTCAGGGCGTGTTCTCTGAGCTTCTTCTTGCTTCGGGAAACTTCCGCGTATTTGATGCTTTCCATGTCAGACAGATAAGTCTGCTCTTCGATTGCTTTGGTTAAGTCTTTCAGGTTGATCTTCATTTTTCCCCACCGTCCAATTATATCTGTATCTACATTAACCAAAAAACGCCCCCGGTGCAAGCAAAAAAAGAGCCGGCCAGGGGGCCGGTTCTCATTAGGATTAATAGGAAATGTAGGTTGTCACCAGCACTCGACTGATTTATAACCTCCGGGGCAGCAGAAACATGGGGAAAATACCGCCGCTCCGGGAAATAGAGCCCGCCGCGCGGCAGGTCCTCTATTACCATGCTATTTTACCATATCTGCCCGCATTAATCCTTTATCGTGTGCGATTAACGCGAAAAAAAATCTAACTATACTTGAATTATTAAGGGCTTATTCTGGCCAGAAGAGGTCGTTCAAAGTTTTGTCCAGGGCCTGGCAGATGGCAATGCAAAGATTGACGGTCGGGGTGTAGTTGCCCTTCTCAATGGCGCTGATGGTCTGCCGGGAGACCCCGACAATATCGGCCAACTGCTGCTGGGAGAGGTCCTTTTCCGCCCGGGCCGCTTTAAGACGCAAATTTTTCACGGCTAAGCCTCCTCATGCCGGTCGATGACGGCCTTGAGCAAGAGACTGCCCACGATTGCCAGATAGGAGACAAGAACCACCGGGCCGACTGCCGCGTCAGTTGCCGCCCCATTCTTGAAGTAGACGACTCTGCCGCTCGTTATGTCGCCAATCTGGCTCATGAGCTGGGAGAAGAAGATGAGGGTCCAGGCCACGGCCAGGCTCAAGCGCCCTTTTACCGGGAAGGCATCCTGGAAGATGCAGTAGCAAGTCAGAACCGTCCCGCCCAGCATGACGGTCGTCAGGCTGGATACAAAAGGCGTAGCCAGGGACCGGTCAAAATGGATGCAGGCCAGACTGTAAAGGATATTGGCGACAAGCACTGTCCAGAAGGCGTATTTGTAGCCCCGCCCCCGGAGCAGGAGCTGGCGTTCATCCAGCCGCTGATGATTCTGCTGGTCTTTAACGGCAAAGTAAACAGCTAGACAGACAGTCAAAGCACAGATTAAAAAAAGTGTCATGATTTTTCCCTTTCATGAATCCTGATGTCAAATATACTTTACATTGATTATCAACTATGTCTGTCATAATATCAACTATATTTGACATTATTTTTTGGACAAAATGGATAAAAGTGTTACACTTAAGATGTCAACAAGTAAGCGATTACATTTATGATAGAAAGGTGATTGTCATGTTTGACTTCAAGGACTACGGACCGGATCCATGTGCTTTGGACTTAAAGCAGGCGGCCTTAGAAAATGAGAAATATCGTGAAACTTTGTGGACCGGAGACCACTTCCAGGTAACCCTGATGTGCATCCCTGCCGGGGGCGGCGACATCGGCCTGGAAATCCACCACGACAACGACCAGTTCATCTACCTGGTCAGCGGAACCGGCCGGGTGCAGCTGGGCAAGGACAAGGACAACTTGACCGTGGACAAGATCGTTCACGCCGGAGAAGCTGTCTTCATCCCAGACAACACTTGGCACAACGTCACCAATGCTGGCGATGAGCCAATGAAGTGCTTCAGCCTGTACGCTCCGGTAAAGCACGCGCATGGCACGACCGAGTCGACCAAGGCTGACGCGATAGCCCAAGAAGGGCCGCTGGAAGGGTCCGATGAATAATTTTGAAGCACGTGAATCTTTCACGTGCTTTTTTGCTGGAATATGCTGATTTTTTTAATAACGGGACTATAATTGGCAGTGGAATATGATTATCAGATGTTTATTATCATCAGGAGGAAGAAAAAATGCGGGCACTCAAACAGCTCTATCATGAGCACAAGATCATCACCCTGCTTTTGACCTCGCCAATCTGGCTCTTTGTCCTCTTCTCCGTCTTGTTTACGGCCAACGAGATTTACAAGTCGACCCAGGAAGGCGTGGTAACGGAAGTTTTGAACAAGACCCTGCCCAAGCACGGCTACAGCGACATGTACTATCTGAACCAGGTCAAGGCCGACAGCCATTTCGGCATGGGCACCACTTACGTCAGCAGCTTCTCAACCAAGCGGACGGTTAAAGAGAACCAGGCCCTCTTTGAAAAAGCTGGCAAAAAGATCGACAAGGGCGATTCCAGCCTCCCCTACTACAAGGAAGTCACGGTCCGCCGCAGCGGCATCGGCTGGAAGGTCACTGTCTCTGACTCGATCGGCCAGGAAGAAAGCAGCTACACCGTCAAATAGCAAACACAGCAAAAATGGAGCAAGGATAACCTTGCTCCATTTTTTACTGTCCCCCCTACCGCTTGATCCGGCAGAAGTTTTTAACCCGCTGGTAGTCTTCCAGCTGCCGGGCCGGGATCGGGCAGGCAGAGTCTTCTTTTTTGAGCAGCTGCACCGGCAAAACGACCGTAATTGCCATCAAAAGCGCCGCGGCCAGGACGCTCCACAGCCAGCCCCAGCCTGCCAGAAGACCCGTCTGGCTGACGTAGATAAAGTAGGCCAGGCTGATCGGCAAGAAGAGCAGAAGCGAAGTCGCCATGCCCGGGTTGTACCAAGTCTTCATGGCCACGTTCATCTTGATCCCGTGCCCCAGGACCTGGAAGAGGTTGAAGAACATGGTCGCCGCCCCCAGGTAGATGAACTTGGGGCTGAAGATGGCCCAAATGTAGAAAATCCAGGCCGACACGTTGACGATCATGATGGAATTCCAGTTGCCCGGAAATCTGTCATAGTTTTCAGAGTGGTTGCCGTAAAAGTCGTGGTTGATGACCGGACTGGCCCCGCCAGGCAGGATGTATTCTTCCGTCTGGTGCAAGAACAGGGCCATGGCCGAAGCGACCAGGAGCTTTTGCAGGTAGGAAGCGCCTTGCCCCCAGAAGACCATGTAGAAGGCCAGGCCGGAAAAAAACACCAAGCCGACGTGAAACCAATGATTGCGCAAAAATTTCATTTTATTTTCCCTCCAGTTTTTGGCTTATTTGTCACGCAGGACCTTTTTCATAATGACCCGGGACCGGTCCATGGACTCGGCCGGGAAGCTGTATTCCTTCAATTGGCCCAACTTCTGATACAAGGGCGACCGGAAGGCCAGCCAGTAGTTAAAGGCGATCCAGGCAAAGGCCAAGACGTGGTCCCAAATATTGAAGTGCAGCCCCGTATTCAAGAAGAAGACCACCGACACCAGGCTGAGCAGGCAGGCCGTCACCAGGCCAGGGTTGTACCAGTTCTTGATCTTGACCGTGAAGAAGATCCCGTGCATGGCCAATTCGACAAAGGAGAAGATGAAGACGGCCAAAAGCAGCCAGGCCTGCTTCGGGAAAAGCAGGGCCAGACCGTAGACGACAACGGCAAAGTACTCATTGCCAAAAGCCGCTGACGCGTTGTTCAGGCTCCAGTCGCGCGGGTTCTGGGACTTCTCCCCCGTTTCGGCCCACAGGCCCATGTAAGGAAAGCCCCCCGGCCGGTCCATCTCTTCAAAGAAGTGCAGCTGGAGCAAGGCCAGGGCCAGCAGGACCAGCTTGGTCTGGAAATCCCAATTCCCCAGAGCCGCCAAAAGGAAGATCCCGGCCGCGAGGTAAACCGCGACCCAGGCCCAGTTTTTCAGATACCATTTCATTTTTTGCCTCCGCAATTTTTGCTTTTTTCAAAAATAAAAGTCTCGTTTGTGTACTTTATGCTATGATCATAAAGTGAAACGAGACTTTTTACCAGCAAAGGGAGGCGTAATGGCACAAATGCACAAAGCTGAGACACATAGACGGACGGGGCAGATCAAACGGACCCGGGAGGACTTCGCCCAGGCCCTGGCCAAGCTCTTGAAAGACCAGAAACTGAGCGACTTGACCGTGGGAGAATTGGCCGACGCGGCCGGCTACTCCCGCCGGACCTTCTACCGGCACTACCAGGACCCCGCCGACATCCTCAAAGAAGAATTGGAAGGCGACGTGGGGGAGATTTTTGCCCATATCAAAAAAGAGCAGCTGCTCTTCCCCGAAATCACGGAATACTTCTTCTCCTACTGGAGCCAGCGGCGGGACTTTCTCCAGCTCTTGGCCAGAAACGACTGCCTCCACCTCTTCTTCTTTGCCTTAAACGACAAGCTGGCCGAGAGTGCCTTCAGCAGCAGCCCCTTGAAAAACAACCCCCAAGCCCAGCAGTTTGCCATCGGCGGGATGTTCCAGATGCTGATCTACTGGTACCGGCACGGCATGCAGGAGACGCCAAAGGAGATGAAGGCCAAGGCAGAAGAGATGCTGGCATATCTGGGCCAGCAGGCCAATTTGGAAGACAAAAAAGCCGCCGGAAGCAATTAAGCTTCCAGCGGCTTGCTTATTATTTACTTCTTGAGCTTTCTTGAAGCATTTTGGTCATGAAAAAGCCGCTCGTGTGATCCTGCGCGCACGGCCACCGCTACTAATTCATGGCGTTCGATGTACCAGATCACCAATACGTCATTAACGTCGCTTGGCTGAACTCATTTAGGCGTATCGCGAACATGGAACTCACGATATCCTGCTAAACGCCGCTTAAGAGGATGGTCACCATATTCATCTGGCAAGCTGCCTGTCTCCAAAATTTCATCAATCGCGGCTCTAATATCATCGATGATCGTCGGGTCTAGGCGGCCCAACCGCTTTAAGTCGGCATTAAAGGTCGCCCGCGGCCTAAATCTTAACTTTGCCATTATTTGAACTGCTCCCAATAACCATCGTCAGATTCCACAATTGGATCTTCTGGCAGCACATTGCGGCGAATCAGCTGGTCACGCGCGACTGCGTAATCCAGTGAGTCTTCTTTAGCCTGCAAGGCTTTTTCCATCCAATACAATTTTTCCTGTGAAAGAACAGCTGCAGACCGGCTGTTAGAACGAGCGATATATACTACCTCATCGTCATCGTTTACTTGGTCCAGATATTTCTTGATGTGGGCTCTGAAATCACTTTGAGTTACTGCTAAAGTCATGATTCACCCCTCCTTGTACTCAATATTGTACTTCATCCAGTCAATAAAACCAACAAAAAAGCCGCCGGAAGCAATTAAGCTTCCAGCGGCTTTTTACTCAAGGCACTTGCCAAACGGCAAATGTGACTCCTTCTCGTTCACATCAAGGGTGTGTCAGCATCGGCGCTTCCCGCGCCTGGCCAAAGGCCTGATGCCCTCTATCTCAAAAATACGCACCTTTGCGTTTTCCTCGACTCGTCGATATTCGATTATACGCTCTTTCCTGATCCTTGTAAAGCTACTTGCCCAGCTTCTCCCGCAGCTTGAGCCGCTTGACGTACTTGTTCCAGGCTTCCTGAAACAGGGTCGACAGCAAGAAGCCCAAGGCGATCGAAACCGTCACGATGGCCACCCGCATCATCATCTGCTGGGCCGCGACGTACTTGCCGTCGATCAGCCGTCTGACCACCATGTAGGCCGGCGCTCCCGGCACCAGCGGCACCAGGCCCGGCACGCTGAACAAGGTGACGGGGCACTTTTTCCACTTGGCCAAAAGGAGGGCAACCAGGCCCACGGCAAAGGCGCCCAAGGTGTTGGACAGCATCCGCCCGGCCGACGCCCTGGTCACCAGCCAGTAGACCATCCAGCCCGCGCAACCGCAGACCCCGCTCCAGTGAATCACCCGGTGGGGGATGTTCACCGTCAGGGCAAAGCCGACGGTGGCCACATACGAAAAGATCAAGTTGATCAAAACGTCCCAGATGTTGAAACTAACCTGCATCCCCAGCATGTTTATGCTCCTAAAAATCTAATCACGATCCCGACGCCGCCGCCCAGGGCAATCGCCGTCATGGCGGCCTCGCACATGCGGACGATCCCCGACACCCAGTCGCCCATGAAGAGGTCTCTCAAGGCGTTGGTCATGGCCAGGCCTGGCACCAGGGTCATCAAGGCCCCGATCAAAATATTGTTCACGTTGCAGGCCGGAAAAATCCGGCTGACCGCGATGGCTACCAGCCCCATCTCCATGGCCGCGATCAGTTCCGCCAGGAAGCGGACCTTGGTGTGGCGCTTGAGCCAGGAGTCCATCAGATAGCCGCTGGCCCCGATAATGCCCGCGGCCGGGAAATCGGCCCAGTCATAAACGTCCAAAAAGAGGACCATCAAGGTGGCACTCAAGACCCCAGCCCCGATGACTTGCAGCCATAAAGGAAAAGTCGGGGTCTGCTCTTCAACCTGCCTGAGCTTCTCTTCCAGCTGGCCCAAATCGATCTTTTTGTCGGCGAATTCCCGGGACAGTTCATTGACCCGGTCGACCAGCTCCAGGTTGATCGCCCGCTTCTTGACGGACTCCAGCTCCGTTACCGTGCTGCAGTCCCCGTCATCCAGGCTGACGAAAATCCCCGTCGGCATGGCAAAAACGTTGACCTCCTTGATGCCGGCATTCAGCGCGATCCGCCGCATGGTATCCTCCACCCGGTACATTTCGCTCCCGCCGGCCAGCATGAGGCGGCCCGCCTTCAAACAAGTATGAACGACTCTTTTGATGTATGCGTCTGTGCTCATTTTTTCACCGCGGACTTGCACGCAAGTCTTTCTTACTGATTCATGGCTTCGATGTCGACGACCTTGTCAACCCAGTCGCCTCTAAAGAAGTCCCGTTCGTGACTGACGATGATGACCCCGCCCGGGAAGTTGACGATGGCCTTCCGCAGGCTGTCCTTGGTCTCATTGTCCAAGTGGTTGGTCGGTTCGTCCAAGAAAAGCAGGTTGGCCGGCTCAAACTGCATTTTGGCCAGCTTGACCTTCTCCTGCTCGCCCCCGGACAGCTCCTTCAAAGGGCTCATGACCAATTGAGCCGTCAGCCCCATCCGGGCCAGGGCCTGGCGCAGTTCTTTGGGCTTCTTCTGGTCAAATTCGCCCTCCAAATACTGCAGAGGGGTCATGTTCTGGTTGGGCCAGGTCAGGTCCTGCTTGAAGTAGGCCAGTTTGGCCGTGGCCGACAGGTCAAAGCCCCCGTAAATGGGCGGAATCTGCCCCAAGAGGGTCTTGAGCAGGGTGGTCTTGCCGATCCCGTTGAAGCCGGTGATGGCCACCTTTTCCCCGTTGCCAACGGAGAAGTTGAAGGCTTCCTTGACCAGGGCCTGGTCATAGCCGATCACCAGGTCCTGGGTCTGCAGGAGCAGGTTGGAGGCCGTTTCAACGTATGGGAAGTCAAATTTGGCCTTCTTGCCGTTTTGCGGGGGAGTCAGAATTTCCATTCGGTCCAGCTGCTTTTGCCGGGACCGGGCACTTTTGGCCCGGGTGCCGGCCTTGTTTTTTCTGATATAGGCTTCAGTCTTGGCAATCTGCCGCTGCTGGTTGGCATAGGCCTTCAGGTAGGTCTGCCGGTTGGCTTCTTTTTGCCGCATGGCCTGCTTTAAGGTCCCGGTATAACGGGTGATGGTCCCGAAGTCGATGTCGATTATGCAGTTGGTGATCCGGCCCAAAAAGTCGTAGTCGTGGCTGACCACGATAAAAGCCCCGGCAAAGTCATTTAGGTAGTCGACCAGCCAGTCGATGTGGCCGACGTCTAAGTAGTTGGTCGGCTCGTCCAAGACCAGGACCTGGGGCTGCTCTAAGAGGAGCTTGGCCAGGATCAGTTTGGACCGCTGGCCCCCGGAAAGCTTGGAGACGTCCCGGTCAAAGCCCAGTTCTGCCAGGCCCAAGCCGCTGGCCACCCGGTCGATTTCGGTGTCCAGGTCATAGAAGTTGTTTTCTTCCAGATAGGTCTGCAAACGACCTGCCTTGGCCAAAAGAGCCTCGTCGCCGCTTTCGCTGTAGTCGATATAGAGCTGGTTCAGCCGGGCTTCATCTTCGTAGAGCTGGTCAAAGGCCGTTTTTAAAAAGTCCCGCATGGTCAGGCCTGGCGTCAGTTTGGCGTACTGGTCCAGGTAGCCGACGGAAAGCTTGTTTTGCCACTTGACGGTCCCATCGTCGGGGAGGATTTCCCCGGTCAGGATTTTGATCAAGGTGGACTTGCCGACCCCATTTTGGCCGGTGACCCCCATGTGGTCTTCCTTGTTTAACACGAAATTGGCGTCTTCATAGAGGGTCTTTTCCGCAAAGCCCTGGGTCAAGCCGCTGACGGTCAGTAAACTCAATCTTTTTTCCTTTCTTACAGGTGGAAATCTTCCGCCTGCTTGCGCTCACGGTCGTACTTCTGCAGGGTCTTGAGGATCCGCGGCCAGAGATAGCGCGGGGCGGTCAAGTGCAGGTGGTCGTCAGCCACCCGGAAGTAGCTGGGACTGAGCTTGGTCAAGCCGGAGAGGAATTCCTCATCCAGGTGGTATTTGTCAGAGATCCGCTGGATTTCGGCAATGGCGTATTCGGTGTAAGACGAGCTCACGAAGACCAGGATGGCACCGATGATGCCCCAGACCAAAGACTGAGTATTGGTCAAGGAGAAAGAGTGCCGGCAGATGTAGAACATGGCGATGAAAGTCATTACGCCGGCGATCCCGCCGTAGATGTATGGATAGTAGCGTTTTTTCACGAAAATCCCTCCTAATTCTATCAACTATCTTAACGTATTTTGCCCCCTGGATAGTAGGAAAATTATTGCTGAAAAGGAAAAAATAAGGCCTGGCTCTGGAATTCTCCAGGCTGGGCCTTTTATTTCTCTTGAAAAAGCTGGCGGACCTTCCGGCTGTTTCTGACCGAAAAATACTGGACGTCGCCAGTGATGAAGGTCAGCTTTTTCTCCTTCAAATCGACTTCTTTGACGTTGGCGGGGTTGATGACGCAAGATTCGCTGACCTGCACCAGGGCCGGGTACTTCTCCGGCAATTCCTTCAGCTTGCCGATGAATTCCGCCCAGCCGGTCGTCTTGACCAGGCGCAGCTTGTGGGGAACCGGCGTCGTCTCCACGTAAACCACATCCCCCATGCTCATGTTTCTGACGTCATGACCGAATCTGTAGCTGAAGGTGTTTTTCTGGATATAGCGGTACTTGGCGATCGCGTCTACCGCCTGCTCCAGGGAATAAGTGACATCCCGGCGCAGGTCGTCCGCGTTGCCGTTTTTGACGATAAAATTACTGGCCCCCAGCCGCCTTTGGAAGGTCAAAAAAGCCATGTCCTGGTGGCTGGTCACAAAAATCAGCTGGGCCTTGGGGTCCTGCTTCTTGATAATCTCGCCCAAGTCCAAGCCGTTTTGTTCGTCCAGCTTCTTGCCAATTTCAATATCCAAAAAATAAATGCCGGACGCGAGCGGCTTTTGGGTCAAAAAATCCAAGGCTTCATCGTAGCTGCCCGCCGCCTTGACGACAGCAAAGTCAAGCTTCTCTTCATCGCTTAAAATAATCTGCGCCCGTTTGATGCAGTCCTTGATCAAGGCGATCTGGTCTGGCTCATCGTCGCAGATAAAAACCGGATATTCTATTTTTCTCCCTCCTTCAGAACCATCAGACTAAATGTAAAAGTGTTGCCTGTCGTGTCCACATCAACAATCATTTGCCCGGCATACTTGTTCACGATCTCCAAGGCGTTGCTTAAGCCCAAGCCGGCGTGCTGGTCCTTGCTCGTGTAGCCTGGCTCAAAAATCCGCGGAGATGGGATATTGGCGGTCTTGTTCTTGATGACAAATTCGAAATCGCCGTTTTCCTGGTAGAACATGGCTTCAATCCGGCCGCCTTTTAGGCCGCTGCTTGCCTCAATGGCATTATCAAAAGAAATCCCGATGACCCGGACCAGGTCCATTTTTTCCATTTCCGAAACCAAGGGCAGCTGGTCAATGTCCTGCTGGCAGCTGAAGCGGTAGGGGATCCCTTGATCGTAGATTTTCGACAATTTGGTAATCACGATGCTTTTGAGCAAATCATCATGGATATGATTGACGTCTTGAAACTTGGCCAGGGCCTGCTCGTCAAAGTTTTCCCTTGAGTATTCATTCAGCTTCTCCAAGAGCTGCTGGGAGTTGTTTTGAGCGGCTGTCAGCTTGAGGCTGTTCAAAATATTGCGGTAGTCGTGCTTAAAACGACGCAGCCGGTCCTCATCCTGCTCCAAAGAAGCCGCGTAGCTCTTCAGTTGCTGGTTAGACTCATAGAGCTGACGATTCTGCGCTTGCAGGTGCCGCTCCTCTGCCTCGTTTAAAAGGGCGGTCTGATTTTTGATACTAAGACCAAAGCTGAGCACGGCATAGGCGCCTTGAACAGCCAGGATACCCAAGAGGATCGCCAGGCCAACCGACATCTTCTTCACTTGCATCCCGACAACGTATGCAAAAATTGTCGAGACATAAAGATAAGCCAGTAAAAACAAACAACTCGTCTGATAGCGGACATCGCTGATGTATTTGCGGATTTTTGGCAAAAGCGGCCAAGCGAGCAAAAAAACGGTCAGCAGGACTCCAAAATCAATCCACAAGCTGGTCGTAAGACTCTCTGTGAACGACCAGCTGATAATGTTTACTATGATATCTTCTAGCAAGCCAATAATGCCAATAATTAAGGCCGCGCTCACTGCCTGCTTGACCTTTTTGCCTTTGACCTGGGTCAAAACTAAGAGAGTCAGCTCAAAAACTTCGAAAGGAAGGTCAATGAAATAAGACGGAACCGATTCGATTGTGATCCCGGCAATCACGCCTATGAGCCAGATGCCAAAAAATATGGTCCAAGCCCGGCGGCTAGCCGGCCGCTGGTCAAGCAGCCGCAAAAAGCAGGCAATATTAATCATAGGCGC
>NZ_BOCG01000068.1 GCF_016587775.1 Lactobacillus nasalidis
GGCCGCTGTCATTGGTGTGGAAGCCCAGCTTGGCCATTTCGCTGATGGCCTGGTGCTGGGAGTCAATGCCAGCCGGCGGGTTGATCCAGGTATAGATGAAGGTGCTCAGCTGCCGCTTCTTGGTCACCTTCGGGTCCAGCTGCCTCAAAGAGCCGGCCGCGGCGTTTCTCGGGTTGGCAAAATTGCTCTCCCCGGCTTCGTCGCGTTCCTGGTTCAATTTGGCAAAAGCCTCCTTGTCCATGTAGCATTCCCCCCGCACTTCGGTGGTAATGGCTTCGGGCAGTTTCTGGGGAACATCCTTGATGTACTTGACGTTCTTGGTCACGTCTTCGCCGACCTGCCCGTTGCCCCGGGTTGAGGCCCGCTTCAGACGCCCTTCTTCATACTCCAAAGACAGAGACAGGCCGTCGATTTTCAGTTCGACATTGTAGGCCACGGGATGGCCAACCGCCTTTTGCACCCGCTGGTCAAACTCGGCCAATTCTTCCTTGGAAAAGACGTCCCCCATCGACAGCATCGGCACCGGGTGTTCGACTTTGGGCAGGTCGCCATTGACTTCCCCGCCGACTCTTTGGGTAATGGAGTCAGCCGTCTTTAATTCCGGATAAGCGTTTTCCAGTTCCAGCAGGCGGGCGTATTTTTCATCGTAAACGTGGTCTTCGACTACTGGCGCGTCCTGCTCATAGTAGGCCTTGGCCCACTGGTCCAGCTGGGCGCGCAACTCGCTGACTTCCTTTTTTGCTTCTTCTAAACTTTCAGCCATGCTTTTTCACCTAAATCTTCTTGATCGGGGCAAAAGCCGCCAGCAGGCGCTTGGTGCCCTTGCTTGCAAAAGCGATGTCCAGTTCCATGTCCTCGCCAGAACCCGTGACCTTGATGACCACGCCCTTGCCCCAGCTCTTGTGCTCGACCTGGTCGCCCGGGTGCCAGCCCTTCTTTTCGGCACCGACGGCCCCAGCCGCCTTGCTGGCCCGGTGGACCGGCTTGGCTGGCCGGCTGGACGGGGACTTTTTGGCAAAAGGCACCCGGTCCAAATCCAGGAAGGAAGTACTGGTCTTTGGGGCACTGGAGGCCTCGATGTCCAAATCCTCGTCCTTGATTTCGCCGATAAAGCGGGACTGGGCATTGTACTGCTTGCTGCCGTACATCATCCGGGTGTAAGCCGAAGTCAGGTAAAGCTCTTCTCTGGCCCGGGTGATGCCCACGTAAGCCAGGCGGCGTTCTTCTTCCAGCTGGTTTGGATCTTCGTCCTTGATGGCCCGGGAAAGCGGGAAGATGTTGTCTTCCATCCCGATCAGGAAGACGACTGGAAATTCCAAGCCTTTAGCCGCGTGCAGGGTCATCAAAGTTACCCGGTCATCGCTGTCTTCCAGGTCGTCTTGGTCGCTTAAAAGGGATACTTCCGCCAAAAAGTCGCTCAAGCGGCTGCTGTCTGGATTCTCTTCTTCATTGTAATTGTCGTCAAAGCGCTTGGTAACCGTGGTAAATTCCTGCAGGTTTTCCAGGCGGGCGGCAGCTTCCAGAGACCCTTGGGCTTCTTCTTCCTTTAGGGCCTTGGTGTAGCCGAAGTCTTCCAGAATCTTGTCGGTCAGTTCGCTGACGGTGTGGTCTTGGGCATAGGAAATCGCGTCAGTCAGCTGATCGCTGAAGGCCAGGAGCTTCTTGGCAGCAGCGGCAGAAATCGGCGCCAATTCGACATTGCGCATGGCTTCGTAGATTCCGCCCCCCATTTCGTCGGCGAAGGCAGCCAATTTGGTCGTCGTGGCCTGGCCGATCCCCCGCTTTGGGACGTTGATGATCCGGTTGAAGCTCATGGAGTCGCTGGGATTGGCCACCAGCTTGAGGTAGGCCATGATGTCCTTGATTTCCTTGCGGTCGTAGAACTTGTGCCCGCCGACGATCTGGTAAGGGATGTTGGCTTCAACCAAAGTTTCTTCCATTCCGCGGGACTGGGCATTGGTCCGGTAAAGGACGGCAAAGTCCTGGTAACGGCGCTTCTTCTTGTCGACTTCTTCCTTGATCTTGGAGAGGACGAAGCGGGTTTCGTCCCGGTCGCTTTGGGCCTGGTAGTAGTGGACCTTTTCCCCGTCGCCCTTGTCGGTCCAGAGCTTCTTGGCCTTCCGGTTTTCGTTGTGGTCGATGACGGCATTGGCCGCCTTCAAGATGTGGCCGGTTGACCGGTAGTTCTGCTCCAATTTGACGGTTTGGGCATTCTTGTAGTCGTGCTCAAAGTTGAGGATGTTTTCCATGTTGGCCCCCCGCCAGCCGTAGATTGACTGGTCGGCATCCCCGACAACGCAGATGTTGTGGTAGCCGTCAGCCAGCAGGCGGCAGAGCTCGTACTGGGCCTCGTTGGTGTCCTGGTATTCATCAACCAGCAGATAGCGGAACTTCTGCTGGTAGTAGGCCAGGGTGTCCGGGCTGGCTTCAAACAATTCCAGCGTCTGCATGATCAGGTCGTCAAAGTCCATGATCTGGTCTCTTTCCAGGCTGGACTGGTACTTCTTGTAGACGTCGGCGACGACCTGTTCAAAAGGACCAACCGCGCTTTCCTCATACTGCTTTGGCGTCTGCAGACGGTTCTTGGCATTGGAGATCTGGCTCAAGATATTGCGGGGCAGGTACTGCTTGGGATCCAGGTCCAGCTGGCGGAGAATGCGCTTGACCAGGGTCACCTGCTCAGAAGGGTCAGCGATGGAGAAGTCCCGGTCATAGCCGATCAAGTGGCCGTCCCGGCGCAGGATGCGGACGCAGAGGGCGTGGAAGGTGGACATCCAGATGCTTTCAGCCTGGTCGCCCAGGAGCTTGACTTCTCTTTCCTTCATTTCTTTAGCGGCCTTGTTGGTGAAGGTGATGGCCAGGATGTTCCAGGGAGCAACCCGCTTTTCTTCCACCAAGTAGGCGATCCGCCTGGTCAGAACCGAGGTCTTCCCACTGCCGGCCCCGGCGATTACCAAAAGGGGCCCTTCAGTCGTCTTGACTGCCTGGACCTGTTGCGGATTCAAACCTTGTAAAATCGTTGCTTCAGACATGCTTTACCCTTTCAAAAAAACAAAAAACTTAGCTTATCCATTATAGCAAAAAAAGCCGCCAAAGATTGCTGGCAGCCTCTTAATTATCGTACTTGTTCAGGTTGTATTGTTCGATTAAATTGATGAGTTTGGTCGAGTAGTCCGGGTCGGTGGCATAGCCGTCGGTGACCAGGGCCTTGGCCTGGCTCTTGTAGTCTTTGGCCGTCAAAACGTCCTTGTACTGGTTCTTGTTCCAGCTCGTCCCCTGCTGGAAGAGGCGGACGTGAGCCCGGATGGAAGCCTCATAGGAGTCATAGATCTGAAAACGCGCCTTGACGCTCACCCACTTGCCGTTGGTGTACTCCTTGGTGGTCATGACGGCTGAAGTGTTGGGATCGGTCCCCTTGACCCCAAAGAGGTTGTTGTATTTCTGCGACAGGGTGCTTTGCCCGTAGTTGCTTTCCAGGCAGGCCTGGGCGATGGTGATGCTTGGCAAAAGGCCAGTCCCCTTGTCAACTTTTTGCGCGATCGGGCCGACTTTTTTGATAAAGGCCTTCTTCTTTTTAAGCAGCTTGGCGGCCGCTTCCTTTTTGGCCAGTTCAGCCTGGCGAACCTGCTCCTGCTCAAGGGCCTGGCGGCGGTAGTAGCGGAAGGCCACGAAGAGACCCAGGCACAAGATGATGATGGCGAAAACGCGGACCAGGACGATGGTGGTCTGCTGCTTGCCTTTGCGTGTTTTTCTGTGTCCTGCCATACTTATCTGCTTTCTAGCGCCGCTTCAGTCGCTTCTTAAGTGGCGCGGTAATGAGCGGCGTGATCAAGCCGCTGAAGATTGCTTCCAAAATGCCGTTGACGGCCAGGGCCGTAAAAAGGATCACCAAGAGAGACTGCCCGCTCTTGGCTCCCAGAGCCAAGGCCAGCTTCTGGGGATGATTGAAGTAGACCAGGTCGGCCAAAAGAATCACCGTGACCGTGTTGATCGCTGAAGCTAAAAGGCCGCTTAAGGCGTAAGCCAGAGGTTGCTTGCTCTCCCATTTGTTGGCTAATTGCCCGGCCATTCCCGCTGCCCAGCCGGCAGCAATCCGCGGCACTAAGGCAATCAAGGGATTCTGGAAAAGGAGAATGGTGACCAGGCCGTTTGGAGCGGCATAAGCCCGGATCAAGCTGGTCAGGCCCCAGACCAAGCCAAAGGCCGCGCCGGCTTTAGGTCCCCTTAAAGAGGCAAAGACCGCGACCGTCAGTGGAATCGTGGTAATGGCCGGCAGACCTGGCAAAATCGTGATGTAACCCACATTGGGAATAAAAGCTTCCAGCAGCAGAATGGCCACAAAGACCGCGCTGACGGTCAAGTTCAAGGTCTTCTGTCTGGCTTCAGAATCGTACATTTAACGCACCCTTCTATTCATCTTGCATTGCGTTCTATCCATTATAACAGATTGGAGGAAAAGCAAGTTTAAAGAATCAACAAAAAAGGAGCCGTTTCACAACGACTCCTTATCTTAGTGCGGACGAGAAGACTTGAACTTCCACGACCAAAAGCGGTCACAAGATCCTTAGTCTTGCGCGTCTGCCAATTCCGCCACGCCCGCAAATACATTTAATATTTTAGCAAAGCTGCCCTCATTTGGCAAGGGGGCCAGCGATTTTTTCCAATTTTCCCCGGCAGCGGCCACAGAAATACTTCCTGACATTGACCTGCCGCTGGCGCCAGTAGTCCTGCCCGCACTGCCGGCAGCGGTAGTGCCAGCGGCTTCTTTTGCTCTCCTCCAGTCTTGGCGCATAGCGGCTGCCGCCAAC
>NZ_BOCG01000069.1 GCF_016587775.1 Lactobacillus nasalidis
ATCCTCAGGTGAGCGAGAGAACTCTCGTTAAGGAACTCGGCAAAATGGCCCCGTAACTTCGGGAGAAGGGGCGCTGGTCGCAAGATCAGCCGCAGTGAAAAGGCCCAAGCAACTGTTTATCAAAAACACAGGCATCTGCAAAATCGTAAGATGAAGTATAGGTGCTGACACCTGCCCGGTGCTGGAAGGTTAAGAGGAGAGCTCAGCGCAAGCGAAGGTTTGAATTGAAGCCCCAGTAAACGGCGGCCGTAACTATAACGGTCCTAAGGTAGCGAAATTCCTTGTCGGGTAAGTTCCGACCTGCACGAAAGGTGTAATGATTTGGGCACTGTCTCAACGAGAGACTCGGTGAAATTATAATACCCGTGAAGATGCGGGTTACCCGCGACAGGACGGAAAGACCCCATGGAGC
>NZ_BOCG01000070.1 GCF_016587775.1 Lactobacillus nasalidis
TAGCCGCCTGCTTCGCCGGCGTCCTCGACGCCGTCTTCGCCAGTGGCAACCACCTGGCGGATGGCTACGTTTACTTCGTTCTTTTCTTCAGGATCGTCGAGCATGTCGAAGTGGAAGGCGCGGACGATGATTGGGGTTTGCTTGTTAAATTCCATGATTTTACCTCATTTGTTCTTTTGACTGTTTGCACTAATGTTTCGCCAAGTTGCGCTGATAACGGCCGGGCCGGTTATAGTCATCCTTGAGCTTGTCGTTTTCATAGTGGTGGGACTTTTCCATGTGCGGGAAGCCTTGCTGGCGCAGGGCTTCAAAAATCACGATGGCTGCCGAGTTGGACAGGTTGAAAGCCCGGATCTTGTCGGACATGGGGATGCGGAGATTGCGGTCCTCATAGCGGCGCATAAAGGTTTCCGGCAGCCCGGTCGTCTCCCGGCCGAAGACAAAGTAGTAATCCTTGCTTTCGTCGGTGTAGTCGACATCGGTATACGACTTGCTGGAGAACTTGGAAATCAAGTACATCTCCGCGTTCTCCGGCAGGCTGTCCAAAAAGGCGCGCAGGTCGTCGTGGCGGCGGATTTCCACCTCGCCGCCGTAGTCAAGCACGGCCCGCTTGAGGTGCTTGTCGTCCAGCCGGAAGCCCAAAGGCTCGATCAGATCCAGCACCGTGTTGGTTCCCGCGCAGGTCCGGGCAATATTGCCCGTGTTGTCGGGAATCTCCGGCTCAAATAATACGATATGGTTAGTCATTTTCTTCCTTTCCCTTCTCCGGCTCTTCGTCAAAACTGTCGTCATACAGGTGGGAAACCTTGCGGTAGTACTGGTAGGCGTGCATCAGCAGGATCTTCATGACCGCGTAGATCGGAATCCCGCCGATCACGCCCCACAGGCCCCAGACTGATCCGGCCCCCAGCATCACCACGATCGTCGTGATCGGGTGCATCTTCAGCCGGTTGCCGACGACCAGCGGGCTGATTACCCGCGTTTCGATGATCTGTTCAACGAAAAAGACGATCAAGACATTGGCCACCATCGGCAAAGAAGTCACCAAAGCGATGATCAAAGCCGGAATCAGGCCAATGAAGGTCCCGAAATACGGGATCAGGTTCAAAAAGCCGGCACAGATGGCCAGGGCGGCCCCGTAGGGCTCGCCGATGATCGTATAGCCGATGAAAAACATGATCCCCACGCAGATGGCCACGGAAACCTGGCCGGTCACGTACGATGCCACTGCCTGGTTGACTTCATGCAGCAGGCTGCTGGTCGCCTGTTCCCAGCGCTGGGGAGCAAACTTGACCAAAAACGGCCGCAGCTTGTGGCCGTCTTTAAGCATAAAGAAGAGCAAAAACGGAGCCGTCGCCAGCGTCGTGAAGATCGCCGTCGCCACGCTGACCGCGCTGGTCAGGTTGCTCAAGGCATTGGTAACCGTCGAGCCCAAAGTATTGCTGAAGTCCTGCTGCAGGGAGGTCAGCTGCTTTTGCAGCGAGTCCCGCAGGCCGCTGAACCTCGGGCTGTGCAGCAGATCATCGACCGTATTGGTCGAATTCTTCCAGATCGTCGGCCAGTTCTTGACCAGGGAATCGATCTGGTTCTGCACGACTGGAATCAGCGAGTTGATCACCCAGACCAGAAAAACGGTCACCAGGGCAAAAATCGCCAGGATCGTCACTGGCCGCGGCACTTTAAAGCGCTTCTCCAGCAAGTCCACCAGCGGGTTCATCAGGTAGTACTGCACCAGAGCCACCAGGATCGGGGGCAGGACCGCGCTGACAAAAGTGTTGATGGGACTCAGGACAAAAGAGATCTTGTTGAAGACCAGGATGATCACCAGGGTCAGAAGCACGTTGATCAGGCCAACGCTGAAGCGATTGTTGAGCACCCACTCCGTGAAGATGCTCGTCTCCCTCTTCTTCATTGGCAAATCCTACAGGTGTTCGTAGACGATCTCGTCATCAACCCGGAATTCCGGCATTTCCTGGTCTTCCGGCAAGTCCAGGTAGAGGGCGTTTGACATTGGCTTCTTTGGCACCTTGTCTGAGAAAAAGAGGCTCGCGTGCTGCAGGGCCCGCAGGTTGCTGACCGCCATCGGGCCGACATAGTTGATCAAAAAGGTTTCCCCGTCGATCGTTACCGTGTCGCCCTTCTTAAGCACGACTGCCTGGGCGCTTTGCTCGTCTTCAAAAGCCTGAATGACGGAAACGTCCCGCAGCTCATCATTGGCCGTCTGGCCAAACAAAATTACTACGCGGTCCTTCTTGCTGATCGCGTTTGGTCCGATTTCTTTAATTGTAGATATCCATTTCATTTTTATCACCTGGTTAAATTCTAACATACTCACTCAGAACTTAAACCAAAGAAGGAAAGAATTGTTAATTATTCTTTACGGACGTCTATCTCTTATCGACATTTGCCCGAGATAAGCTTAATATTTAAACTAGAGTTATTGTGAATTAAATAAGGAGGCTCAAATTGCATATTTTAATTGGTGGCTACACCAAGCACGAGTCGGCTGGGATTTACCAGTTCGACTTCATTGGTGCCGATGCGGAAGCGCATCTTGAGCAAAGAAGGAATGTTGTCAAGGTTGGCGGGCCAACCTACTTCCAAAAAGACGGGGAGTTTATTTTTACCATCAAGAATGAAGACGGCCAAGGCGGCATCGCCAGCTTCAGAAACGGCAAGCTGGTCAGCCAGCTGCTGCACGAAGGCTCTTCACCGGCCTATGTCGGCATCAATAAGGAAAAGAAGCTGCTGTACACGGCCAACTACCACACGGGCATTCTGGCCGTCATCAGCTATGACGAGCAAGGGCAGCTGACCCTGCTGGACAAGGTGCAGCATGAAAACCGGGCCCTGGGGCCGCGGCCGGAACAAGCCGGCGCTCACCCGCACTACTTTGACGAAACTCCGGGCGGGCACCTGGTTTCCTGCGACCTTGGCCAAGACCGGGTCGACTTCTACGGCTTTGACGGCCAGAAGCTGACGCACCTGGCCAGCTACCAGAACGAAGACGGCTTCGGCACCCGCCACCTGGTCTTCGCTCCGGGCGGCGACTACTTCTACGTTGCCGGCGAACTGTCCAGCCAGGTCAACGTCGTCAAGTTCGATGAAGAAAACTGGATGTTCCAGAACGTGGCAACCTACTCAACCATCCCGGAAAGCTGGGACCAGCACAACGGAGCCGCAGCCATCCGCCTGTCAAAGGACGGCAAGTTCCTGTACGTTTCCAACCGCGGCCATGACTCCATTGCCGTCTTTGCCGTTCAGCCGGACCAGCAGCTGAAGCTGGTTCAGCGGGTTTCAACCTTCGGCGAGTTCCCGCGGGACTTCAACTGGGACCCAAGCGAGAAGTTCGTCGTTGCCGCCAACCAGAACACCAACAACGCCACTCTTTACGAGCGGCAAGAAGACGGCAGCCTGACTCCTTTGGAGAAGGACATCGCCGTCCCAGAAGGAACCAGAGTTTTGTTCACCGATTAGTTAGGAGTTTTTGTACAGTAACATGCTAGACATCTTTAAAGCCGTTATTCTCGGCATCATCGAAGGGATTACGGAATTTCTGCCGATTTCCTCAACCGGCCACCTCTACCTGGCCGACTACATCGTCAAGCTGGATCAGCCAGCCAGCTTCATCAACATGTTCATGGTGGTCATCCAGCTGGGGGCGATCTTGAGCGTCATCGTAATCTACTTCAACAAGCTGAATCCTTTTGCTCCTTCAAAGAGCAAACGGGAAAAAGGCCAGACCTGGCAGATCTGGTTCAAGGTCATCGTCGCCGTTCTGCCATCGATCGTCATCGGCCTGCCGCTGAATGACTGGCTCGAGGAAAACATGACCACCTGGCAGGTGATCTCGGCCACGCTGATCATTTACGGGGTTCTTTTCATCATCTTGGAAAACTACTACGCCAAGCGCAAGCCGACCCTGACTGACTTAAACAAGCTGAGCTACAAGACGGCGCTGATGATCGGGGGCTTCCAGGTCCTGTCCATGATTCCGGGGACTTCCAGATCCGGGGCAACCATCCTGGGCGCCATGCTGATCGGCAGCAGCCGCTACGTGGCTACTGAATTCTCCTTCTTCCTGGCCATCCCGACCATGTTCGGGGCCTCGCTTTTGAAGCTGGTCAAGTTCTTCAAGGCCGGCCACGTCTTCGTCGGCAACCAGCTGGCCATCCTTTTGGTCGGCATGCTGGTTTCCTTCATCGTGGCTTACCTGTCGATCAAGTTCCTGCTTAAGTACGTGCAGACCCACGACTTCAAGCCTTTCGGCTGGTACCGGATCATCCTGGGGATCATCGTCATCATCTGCGGCCTTGTTTTTGCGTAAATCTTGTATTTGCGCAAAAATGTGATATGATTATTGCTTAAACATAGCAAGCTAAGAGGACGGTGAATGTTAAATGTTAAGTTTGCTTTGCCTGATATTTATTTTGTGGCTTTGTTGGAAAATGGGCGTGGCCCTGTGGCGGGTCCTGATCTTTTTGATCGGGGTTGGCCTGGCCTTTGCCCTGATCAGTTCCCTCGTTTTGCCACTGCTGGCCATCTGTGCCCTTGGCGGCCTTGCATGGGCGGTAATCACAAATTCATAAAAAGAACGACAACAGATGAATACAACAAAAAAGGAGACAGCCTGGCTGTCTCCTTTTCATTTTGTTCATTTGACCTATTGTTTCTTCTCCTGCAGCTTCTGCCACAATTCCCGCATGTCGGCCGGATCGGCGATGCGGATTTCCCGCTCCTGGCCGTTGAAAGGGTTGGGGAAGGCCAGATAGTAGCAGTTCAGTGCCTGGCGGGCAAAATCATCCTCTGCCCCGTACAGGTCGTCTCCATAGAGCACGTGGCCGCAAGCGGCCATGTGCACCCGGATCTGGTGGGTCCGCCCGGTCAGCAGCCGCAGCTCCACCAGGCTGGCCCCCGGCACCTGGCCGATGACGCGGTATTCCGTCAAGGCCCGCTGGCCGGCGGGGTTGACCTCCCGCTTGACCGTGTCCCCGACCCGGGCCAGGGGCTTGTCGATCAGGCCCGTCAGCTCGCCGGCAGCAAAATTGCCATGGACG
The DNA here is from genome assembly GCF_016587775.1 of Lactobacillus nasalidis. Lineage (GTDB taxonomy): Bacteria > Bacillota > Bacilli > Lactobacillales > Lactobacillaceae > Lactobacillus > Lactobacillus nasalidis. Next base: position 5,058 of record NZ_BOCG01000070.1, read on the forward strand.
ATCGCGTGGTATTTCTTGATAAAAGCATCCTTGCCCAGCTTGCTGAAGCGGTCATGGGCAATCGCGTTCTTGCCCAGCAGCACCAGACCGGAAGTATCCTGGTCAAGCCGGGTCACGATGTGCGGCTTGACATAGGCCGGATCGGCCCCCTGGGCCTGGAAATAAGCCAGCACCCGGTTGATCACCGCGTCCTCAGCGTGAAAGCCTGAGGGAATCGACAGCAGGCCGGCCGGCTTGTTGATCACCAGGTAGTCGTCGCTTTCTTCAACGACTTCCAGGGGCCGCCGGGACACTTTCAGCCAGGGGTTGACCTTTTCCTGGCCCATCAGAAAATGGACCACGTCCCCTTCCTTGAGCCGGTAGCTGCCGTTGC
>NZ_BOCG01000071.1 GCF_016587775.1 Lactobacillus nasalidis
AGCTGAAGATCCGTCCGGGCGGCTTTTGCCTTTTTAAGCCTGAAGCCGCTGGAAAAATGGCGGCATTTGCCGCGAAAGCCCGGAAAAAGAAATACCAGTTCGTGAGCCTGGCCAGCTTGGTCAAGCATCCGGCCATCAAAGCCCTCAGCGCTAAGGACCTGGCCCGGCTGCGCCGGCAAAACGGCGGAGAAAAGCGCCCCAGCTTAAAACAGGTCTTGACGACGGAACCAGCCTTGGCGCTGCTGTTTACCAACTTGGGCCATTCGGCAGCTGACCTGGAAGCCGGCCGGATCGTCAAAAGCCGCGGGGGCCAGGCAAGCTTTGCTGCTACTTTTGATGAATTGCAGAGCCAGGGGATGACGATTGAACGGCTGCTGGCTGCCGGAAACGAACTGGCCCTGGTCTATCGGCCCAGCAACGCCTTTCCGGCTAATTTCAGAGGCTGCAGCCAGTATTTGAACAACTGTCTGAAATACTGTCAGTGGCGCTTTGGCTACCGGCCCAAGCTGTTGGTGGTCAGCGCGAAAAAGCCGGCCGCTGGCGTTTTGGAAGCAGCCAGTGCCGCCAAATTGACGCCAATCGAGCCCCAGCAGTCTTTGATCAAGGCCAAAAGCCAGTCCAGTAGCTGGACGACTTTGCCAAAGAACCTGCGGGCCTTGTCCAAGGTCCGCTTCAGCCGCGGCGCCATTGAAGGCATCAATCTGGGTTATTACGAGGCTGACCAGGACCGGCAAAACGGCAGCAAGACGGTGATGGGCCAGATGATCAAGGACTTGCTGAAAGAAAAGCTCGATGCAATCGCCTACCATCCATACGGCAGCCGGCATCTGGCCGCGGGCAGCCGCTACCAGCTCAAAACAATCAGCCAGCTGCGGGCCTCAAAGGACTGCTACAGCTTCAACAAGCAAAAAAGCAGCCTGGTCAGCGCCGGCAAGCAAAATTTAAGCCGCTTGCAGCCGGCTTGGCGGCAGCTGGCCTATGTGCGCCAGCACTATCTGGGCAGCAATTTTGTCACCTCGCCGGTCAAAATGCCCGGCTTCAGCTACTGGGAGACAAGCCAATTGGACCAGGTCGGCCGTCTGACCAGCGACCGGGTGCTGTTTCTGACTTTTGACGACTGGGGCAGCGACGAGTCGATCAACAAGCTGCTCTATGTTTTGAAAAAGCACCAGGTCAAGGCCACCTTTTTCGTATTGACTGAAAATGTGGACAAGAATCCCAACCTGCTGCGGGCAATTGCTGCTGACGGGCATGAAATCGCCAGCCACTCTGACTCTCATGTCCCCCTGGCCACTGCCAAAAACGGCACATACCACAACCTAACTGCCAAGCAGACAGGGGAAATGAAGAAAGACCTGGCCCGCTCTTACCAGAAGCTGAATAAGTACGTCGGCAACGTGAAAGTCGGCGGCAAGCCGGCCTTGTCACTTGACTTCCGGCCGCCGACTCTGGAGGTTTCCAAAAACGGCCTGCGGGCAGTGTTTGATGTT
>NZ_BOCG01000072.1 GCF_016587775.1 Lactobacillus nasalidis
GCCGAAAACAAAGGCCGTCACGTAAGCCGCCAGCACTACCAGCTGGTAGCAAATGAACTTCATCATCAGAATCGACGTGGCCCGGCCGCCGCTCATGCCCATCTCCACCATCGCGGCCAGCTGTGAGGGCTGCCCGCCCGTGGCCATCGGGGTGATCCCGTTAAACAGGGCCTGGATGAGCGGAATCCGCATGTAGGACCAGAAGCTGCGGCTGGCCGTGCCCGGCCTTTTGGCCAGCAGGCGCAAAATGAGGGCCTCGCACAGATAAGACAATCCCATGGCCAGAAAGACCAGGACCAGGCGCCAGGGCACGATCTGCCCGGCTGCCGACCGCAAAGTCGCTAGCGGTGTCGACTTCAAGTCAAAATACAAAACAAGGGAGCTGATCAACAAAACGATCACGACTCCCCACCAATTTTTCTTATTCATAGCTGATCTGTCCCAATTCCCGGCCCAGCTGGTACTGCTCCCGGTAAAAGTCGCGCCAGATCTCGGCCAGGTGGTCTTCTGAGTACTGCCGGCTGGCCTTTCTGGACAGCTCCTGCTGGCGGGCCAGAACTTCCGGATGCGCGGCCGCGAAGCGCAGCTGCTCGTTTAATTCGCCGTAGTCCTTGCCGGCCAGGTAGTAGCCGTCGATGATTGCCCGGTAGAGGTCCAGGTCTCTGAGCAGAACCGGCGTCCCGCAGCTGAAGGCCTCCAGAACCGACATCGGGAAGAGCTCGTCAAAGGACGGCAGAAGGAAGAGGTCGGCCATGTTGAGGTAGTCGACCAGCTTCTCCCGGTCGATGATGCCGGTAAAAGTCAGATTCTTCGGCGGATTGTCGACCAGCTTCTTGAAGTGGTCATAGCCGTCGGTAATCTTGCCAAAAGAAAAGCCCCCGGCCCAGACGAACTGGAAGTCCGGGTTGGCCTCAGCCAGCTTGGCGAAGTCGTCGACCCCCTTGCGGGCTTGAACCTGGCCGTCGCCGAAGACCACGAACTTGTCTTGCGGAATGCCCAGTTCCTGCCGGGTGGCGTTCTTCTTGGCCTGGGTCTGCTCGTAGAATTCACTCTTGGCCACGAAGTTCGGGATGTAGCGAATCTTGTTCTTGTCCAGGCCGTATTCGGTCAGCTTGTCGATGAAGATCGGGTTGACGACGACGATCTGGTCCATCCGCTTGTAAAAGTCGATCACGTACTGGTAAAAGACCTGCTTGGCCACGCCCGGCAGCTTGATTGACCCTTCCAGGGTATCCGGCAAAAAGTGCACGTAGCCGATCTTGCGGCCTCTGGCCGGTGAAAAGCTGTTGGCAAAGTAGGTCGGATTGATCGTGTGGTAGTGGGTCAGGTCGCTTCTGCCGTACTTGTTGATCGTCACGTAGAAGTCATCGACCAGGTGGGTCCTCAGAAGCCGGATCAATTCCTGGTAAGCGGCGCCGACGCCCTGCCCGGCCACGGAATCCGCTTGAGAAAACATGTTAATTCTAATCATTGCTGTCCTCGTTTTTCACTTGATAGTTGTCAATCGCGTACTGGTAAAACTTGCAGACCTCGCTAGCAAAGTGGCTGGCGGAAATCTCCTCCAGTTTCTGGCTCAAGAGGCGCGGCGGGATTTCCTGGCGGCCCTGGCGCAGGTAAGTCGCGATTTCTTCCTTCATCTGCCGCAAGCTCTCAAAAGTCAGGCCAAAGGCCGGGTCGTTGAAGACCTGGTCAGTGTAGTCGGTCTTGTAGACCACGCACTTTCTGCCGCTGCCCAAAGCCTCGATGTAAGTCAGCCCCTGGGTCTCAGTGTCGCTGGCGGAAACGAAAAAGTCAGCCATTTTATAGTAGCTGCCCACCTGGTCATGGGGCACGTTGCCCGCGAAAATCACGTGCTTTTCCAAAGTCAGCCGCTCAACCTGCTCTTTTAAGACGTCCACGTCCGGTCCGTCGCCGGCAATGACGAAGACCAGCTTGGGGAATTCCGTCAAAAGGTCCGGCATCACCCGCAGGATCCGGTCAATCTTCTTTTCTGTCGCTACCCGGCCCAAAGTCAGGATCACCTGGGCGTCAGGAGCGATCCCCAGCTCCCCGCGCAGATCCTGGTTATCAGGGGCGCTGATGGCGTCCAAGTCGACTCCGGTAGGAATCACCCGCATGGGAATTTCCACCCCGTAGCGGGTCAATAAGGCCGCTACACGCTGGCTGGGCGCGATGACCCCGTCCATGTTCTTCAAGTAGCCCTTGGTGAACTGCTGCACGTGCACCGGCCGCAGCAAGTGGCCGTTTAAGACATAGTGCAAATAGTCCTCATACATGGTGTGATAGGTGTGGATGGCCGGGATGCCCAGCTGCTTGGCCACGTACTTGCCGATCGTCCCCATGGAGAATTCGGTCTGCGTGTGCACGATGTCCAGGTTGACCTCCTTGGCCACCTTAGCCGCTTCAAATAAACCGCGGAAAGCAATCCGCCGTTCGGAAAAACCGATGAAGGGCACTGAACTGAAGCGGAAGATGTTGGCTTCCACGGTTTCCTTGCCGACGTTCGGGTCCGTCGTCGTGAAAATGAAGACGTTGTGGCCCTGAGCCTCCAAAGCTTCTTTAAGGGTTTTAATCGACGTTGCCACCCCGCTGTTTTGCGGAAAGTAGGTGTCTGTAAACAAACCGATATTCATGTCTAAACTGTAACCTCCATACTAAAAAATATTATAGAGAATCCGCAAAAGAGGTGCAAATTTCTTTACCAAAATAAAAAAAACGACTCCCGTTCAAGGAGCCGTTATCAGCAATAGCGGTGATCGGGGTCGAACCGATACGTCCGTAATGGACACCAGATTTTGAGTCTGACGCGTCTGCCAATTCCGCCACACCGCCGTGATATTCAACTTAAATAGCGGTGATCGGGGTCGAACCGATACGTCCGTAATGGACACCAGATTTTGAGTCTGACGCGTCTGCCAATTCCGCCACACCGCCATGCTATTTCACTTATGGCCGCTAAGCCTAAGGCGGGGATCGGAGTCGAACCGACGATTAAGGTTTTGCAGACCTCTGCCTTACCACT
>NZ_BOCG01000073.1 GCF_016587775.1 Lactobacillus nasalidis
CTTGGTCGGCTCGCTCCAGCGGCGGACTTCTTCGTTGTAGCTTTCGTCAGGGCCGATTGGGTCTGAGTCAGCCGGGAAGTTCGGCAGCCGCAGCAGGATGTATTCCTGCTTTTCCTGCAGGTCGTCGATGTCGTGGTCCAGCTGCTTGATCTTGGCGCCGACTTCACGCATGTTGGCGATAGCTTCGCTGGCGTCCGTCTTTTCCCGCTTGGCAGCAGCGATCTTCTTGGAAACTTCGTTTCTTTCAGCCTTTAAGTTTTCGCTTTGCACCATGGCTTCACGGCGCTTGGCGTCGATTTCTACCAGTTCGTCCAGCTGCTCAGGCTTGATGCCCCGAGTTGCCAACTTTTCTTTTGCCCAGTCAAGATTCTCGCGAATGACCTTAATATCCAGCATATAAAACCTCCGAAAAAATAAAAAAAGCCGACCCGTCCCAGTCTTGGGACGAATCGGCGCACGGTTCGCGGTACCACCCAGTTTCGGCTCAAAAGAGCCACACTCAGTTGGGCGCTTAACGGTGCCCGGCCGTGCAAGAATTAATTGCCCACACTAATGAAATCTGGAAGCGACCTTCATCCGCTCTCAGCAAACGCGGACTCTCTGTCAGTGGTCTAAGGATTTCGTGTTTGTCTATATTCTATGCTATTCGCCCGATTTTAGCAAATAATACTTGGCAGAAAAATCCAAAAAAGGCGGAATCTGCCGGTAGTCGAGCTCGTACATCTCTTTAAAGCCCAGTTTTTTCAGCAGCTGCTGGGGGCGCAGGTTGCCGCTCTTGCAGCCGGCCCAGACTTCCTTGATCTCCGGATTTTTGAAGACCTCAGCCAGCAGGCAGCGGATGCTTTCCGTCATGTAGCCCTGCCCCTGGAACTTTTTGTCCAGCAGAAAGCCCAGCTCCCGGGACTGGGCATCCCGGGGATACAGTTCCAGCAGGCCGATGGCCTGGCCGCTCTTCAAGCAGATCATGTAGCTGGCCGGCCGCTGCTGGTAGGCCAAGACTCCCTGCCGGGCTTCCTCCAGGTCCCGGTAATGGGCAAAACCAGCCGTCTGCTGGTAGTATGGATCCTGCCCCCAGGCCAGAAGCTGGCCTGCATCCCCGGCTTCCAAGGGCCTCAGGCAGATTCTTTTCCCCCGCAGCATCAGTTCACCAGCCTCATCAGCCAGCGGGCCCCGTAGACCAGGCCCAGGCTGTAAGCCGCGATGGTCCAGGGCTTGCAGAGGACGATGATCCAAAAGTAGGTCCAGGGCTTCATCTCCGTCAGCCCCGCCAGCAGGCAGAGCAAATCGTCCGGGGCAACCGGCGCCAGGATGCAGACGGCGAAGAACCAGTTGAACTTCTTCTGGTTCTTGGTCCACTTGGTGTACTTTTCCAGGCTTTCCTCCGACACGATGTGCAGGATAAAGGAGCGGCCGTAGTAGCGGGCCAAAAAGAAGTTGATCAAGGACCCCAGCACGATGCCGACATAGTTGTATATGAAGCCCGGTCCGGCGCCAAAGAAGACGACCCCGGCCAGAAGCGACACCCCGCCGGGGATGATCGGGATCACGACCTGAATGATCTGGATCAAGATGAAGACAAAGGGCCCCATGATTTTCTTGTCAGCCAGATAAGCGCTCATCTTTTCCTGGCTGGTGAAGATGCCCAGCCGGTACCAGTAGATGCACAAGGCAATGATGACCAGCGTCGAAACGATGGTCAGCCGGTTGATCAGCTTGCGGCTTTGCTCGTAGCTCATGCTCTTTCCCCTTTCAAAAACAAATTCCAGGATAATTTTAGCAAAAAGCCGTCCCGGCCCATACAAGTTTGCTTCAAGCTTTACGCAAACTTATTCAACGACCTTTTTAAAAAAGGCGAAAAGTTGCGCAGAAGCTATTGCTTTGAGTATATAATAAGTTTGAGACGCAAAAGCAAAAAATCAGAAAGGAAAAGATCAGATTATGGTTGTGACTGTTAACAACATCGCCTATGACCTTAAGCACGGGCTCAAAACCGATATTTACTATCCCAACGACACCGACTCAGAGACGAAAATTCTCATTTTCTGGCACGGTGGCGGCTGGTTCCGGGGGAGCAAGGACAGCGTCAGAGACGTGGGCATCGACCTGGCCAACGCGGGCTTCATGACCTTCATTCCCGACTACCGTCTGGCCCCGCAGCACCACTTCCCGGCTGCCCATGATGACGCCCTCAATTTCGCGGCCTGGCTGCTGGCCTCTGACTACACCGACGCGGGCGACGAAAACAACATCGTCCAGATCGGCGCCAGCAGCGGCGGAACCCTGGCCTTGAAAGTGGCCGGCATGTACGGCTTTCCAACGGTAACCTGGTCAGCACCCGTGGACTTCAGCAACTGGCTGGCCAGCCACCAGCAGGTCAAGGCCTCGGTCAACGCCAAAGAGGAGTTTGGCCTGGTCAAGCAGCAGGCCATCAACGATGCCTTCTACAAGTACTTCACCTTGACCTATGCCGGCAGCGACGACAGCGACGTGCTGGAAGAGCTGGACGCGCAAAATTATGACTACACCAAGCTCAACCGCCTGCTTTTGATCAATTCAGCCGCTGAACTGACCGACCTGGCCGGCGTCAGCGACTTCGCGGCCCGCCTGGCCGGCCGCGGCCACCAGGTCG
>NZ_BOCG01000074.1 GCF_016587775.1 Lactobacillus nasalidis
CAGCCCCGGCGGCCAGAGCCAGAACTTCTGGGCAGGTCTGCTTTTCAGCCGCGTAATCCAGCGGCGCCGCCATGGCCAGGTCGTCGGTCAGGGCCACGCCGGAATAATGCAGCTCCTGCTTGAGCAGGCGGTAGACTTCCGGAGCCAGGGATGCGGGCCGGTCGCTGTAGAGCGGCACATGCAGGTGCGAGACCATGACTGCTGGCACGCCGGATGAAATGGCCGCTTGAAAAGGCTGCAGGTCAAGCTTGCCTTGTGCCGGCGTCCGGTGGTCGCTGGCTGGGGCATGGTGGGTGTCGCCGGCATCCCCGTAGCCTGGAAAGTGCTTGGCGCAGCAGGCAAGGCCCAGCTGCCGGTAAAGCTTGACAAAGGCACTGACGGCCTGGCCGCTTTTTTCCGGGCTGGTCTTGAAAGTCCGGCTGTAGATGAAGCTGGCGGGATCCATGGCCAGGTCAGCTACCGGGGCAAAGTTGAGATTGATGCCCAGATTTTTTAGTTCAAGGGCGGTCTTTTTGCTTTGCTCCAGGAAAAAGTCCAGCCCCTTTTCCAGCAGGTCTGCCTGGCTGGGGTAGGACCGGTCCGGGTAAAGGGCTGACAGGCGGCTGACCAGGCCGCCTTCCTGGTCGATGGCGATGATCAAACCTGGCCGGGCCTGGCGGTAGGCTGCCAGCTGCTCTTTAACCGTTTCCTCGCTCAAGCCCGCCAGGTCCCTGGCAAAAAGGAGCAAGCCGGCCGGCTGATAGCGTTCCAGCATGCGGAGATTTTCGGCAAAGTCGCCCGTGCTGTCGGGCAGATAGAGTTGGGCTAATTTTTGCGTAAGAACAGACATGATTCATCCTGCTTTCTAAAATGAATTTTTCTTGAAAGGCTGCTTTCTTGATAAGGGACATTATTGCTTTTTTGGCCCGGTCAGGCAAGTGAAAAAGGTCCGGCCCAATTCCGGTGAATTTCTCCTTGAAATAAAAAAAGGTAAAACAAGCGGCGTGAAAACGGTATAATAGATGAAGATGGAAATTAAATGGAATATTGAGAAGGATGTTTATGAAAAAGAAACGGATCAAACATTTTAAAAGTAAGAAAATTATGACCGCCAACCTGGCCTTGTTGGCAACGGCAACCGGTCTGGCTTATGCCAACACGGTCAAGGCGGACACCACTGACAGTCAAGCAAGCGACCAACAGACGGCCAACACGCAAACCCAAACCGCTCAAAGCACTGATACGCAAGCTGTTGACCAAACGGCAGCTGCTACTGACGCGGCCAAGGCAGCAGCTACTGACACGGCTAAGGCAGCAGCCACCGACACGGCTAAGGCAGCAGCCACCGACACGGCCAAGACCGCAGCTACTGACACGGCTAAGGCAGCAGTCAACGACACGGCCAAGACCGCAGCTACTGACGCAGCCAAGACCGCAGCTACTGACACGGCCAAGACCGCAACCACTGCTGCGGCTAAGACGACCACGTCCAAGCTGCAGACCAAGACCGCGGCGGTAACGGCAACCACGACGACTACCACCACGACCAAGAGCGCCTTCAAGACGACCAGCGGCAAGACGTATTACTATGACGCAAACGGCCAGGTAGTCAAGAACCAGGTCTTCACCGTCAATGGCAAGCAGTATTACGCTGATTCCAAGGGGCTGATCGCCAAGAGCACGACCAAGAAGATCAACGGAATTACCGCCAGCTTTGACAATACTGGCGCCATCAGCGGCAACTTGGACTTCAGCCAGCTGCTGCGGGACCAGGTCGAATTCTCAGCTGCAAGCAAGCTGAAGAGCTCAGTCAAGTACGACTGGACCGAATCCAAGAACAAGTACCAAGAGTCAGCAACCCATGAAATGGCCCAGCTGCTGGCTCAAGGCGCCGTAAAGAACGACAGCGAAGTAATCAGTTCATTGATGGAAGAGAACTCTTCCATGTCTGGTCAGGTTCTGGCCAGCCTGACTTTGAACGTCGGCCAGAGCGGGGCTACGGCCAGCCAGATCTCTGACGCCTTGATTGCCAAGCTGGGCAAGACCAGCGCGGCCGGCAGCGTAGTCGGCGCGGGCTACTACAACGGCGTTGCTGCAGCTTTGATTTACAAGGTCGAAGCCGTCAAGCAGGCCGCCGAAGCCGTTTCCAAGATCGAGCCAAGCATCAGCACGGTTTACAGTGATGCCGGCCAGGTTACCAACCCGGTTACCAGCAAGATGAGCGATGAAGACGCCAAGACTTTGACTGACGGCGTTTCGTCAGTTCTGCTGAAGGGCAAGTCCGGTACGGCTATCAGCCAGCAAGTTTTGCAGACCATCTTTGCCGGCTTGGCTGGTGATTCCACGGCTTTTGAAGGGCAGACGCTCTACTACGACACAAACGGTAAGGCTTACCACTACCAATACTGGCTCAGCGGCAAGGACAGTGCTGAAAAGCTGGCCAACTTCCTCAAGGAAAATGCCGGGGCCAAGTATGGCGATGCCTTGAAGGCTGTCTACACGGCTACTTTGGTTGCCGGCAGCAGTCAGAAGAGTCAAGCAGTTGACGAAACGCCAACCAGCAAGAAGACGGCTGACGAAATCAGCGCGGCCTTCAGCGACGGCAGCGAAACCGGCTTGAAGTACGAAAGCGTCAAGGTGGAAAAGATCCCTGGCATGACTGACGACATGATCCGTGGGGTCGACATTTCCACTTACCAGTCCCTGATCAACGCTGGCGTGAAGTTCTACGACTTCAACGGCCAAGAAGCCAGCTTGATCAAGGTCTTGGCTGATGCCGGCGTCAACTGGATCCGCCTGCGGATCTGGAACGACCCGTACAACGCCGACGGTCTGGGCTACGGCGGCGGCAACACAGACGAAGCCAGCGTGATCAAGATGGCCAGT
>NZ_BOCG01000075.1 GCF_016587775.1 Lactobacillus nasalidis
GCTTCCGGCCAGCTCCAGCACCTGCTCTTTTTTCAGCTGCCGGTAGCTCTTTGCCGCGGCTGGCGGCATTTCCACCCAGTCCACTGTCTCGGTCAGTTCCGGCAGCTTCAGGCGGGTATTCTTCATTGAGATCACCAAATCATCGATTGCCTGGTAGATTTTTTCCTCGCTGCCAGCCAGCAGGCGCCACTTGACCGGGTGGTTTGCCACGATCAGCGTCGGTTCAAAATACTGCTGGCGGTAGGCCGTAATGCTCCGCCCCAGCCGCTGGCCCTGGTCAAGCAGGTAAATCTGCGACCAGAGGTCTTCCAAGGAGTTCGGTGCCGGAGTCCCCGTCAGCTCGACCAGGCGCTGGATGCGGCCTCTTACGCTCTTTAATGCCTTGAAGCGCTTGGAAGTCGGAGACTTGAAAGACTGCGACTCGTCGATCACCACGTTTTTAAAAAGCCAGGGGCCCAGCTCGACGAGCTTGCTGACCAGGTCGCGGTTGACAAAGTAAAGCTGCCAGTCGCTCCGAGCTGCCTTTTCGGCGGCATCTTGATAGAGCTTTTGCCGGCCTTCCGGTGTCAGCTTGCGGCCTTTTTCATCGGTCAGAAAAGACTGCGTCTTAAAAGGCAGCTGCCATTTGCTGATTTCTTCCTGCCAGGTTGAGCGCGCGACCGTCTTGGGCGCGATCACCAAAATGTGCCCCTTCAGGCCCTGCTCGCGCAGCTTGGCAAAAGCCGCCAGGGTGGTCAGCGTCTTGCCCAGGCCGATATCCAGAAAAATCCCGCAAAAGGGATGGTCAATAATGAAGTTCATGCTGTAAAGCTGGTAGTCATGCAGGGGCAGGACCTGCCCACCCAACTCGACTTTGGCATCAACCAGGCGGCCCGTGAACTTTTTGCCTTCAGGTGTTTTTTCGCCGATCACGGCCCCATCCAGCTGCAGCTGCCAGCCGGCAGCCTTTTTGACCTGGCTTAAAGACAGAGTCACCAGCTGGCCAGGCTCGATTTCCTGCCCGAAAACCTGCTTGAGCCGACCCTTTTCTTCTTTGGCCAGCCAGGGCAGAACCCCTTCGGCTGCTTGAAAAGAAGCAACGTTCCCTTCAGCCAGGTCGGTTTCCAGGTGGCCGGTCAAAAGCCGCCAGTCTTCCAGCGTCACAAACGCGTAGGGCTTCTGGTGCCGGGGCAGGCCGGCCAAGTCCTCAGCTGCCTGCACCTGCCGCAGCTCTTCGGCAGTCACGAAAGAGGTCAGGTGACTCTTCACCACCCGGCCTTGAATGCGAATGTTTTCTCCAGCCATGACGGCACCTCCTTTGTTCTTTTATTATGCCACAAGGACAAGAAAAAAAGGCCTTCCGGCCTTTTCGTTTAATAGAAGCGGTAATACTTCCGGCTGTCGACTTGAACGTCTCCTTGCGTCAAGTATTCGCTGAACATCTGCACGTAATCCTTGTCCAAAGAGAATTCGATCTTGTCTAAGCTGTATTCCGGATAAAAGCCGCCGCCGTTTGCCCGGTAATTGTTGACTGCCAGATGGTAGACCGCGTCGTCATCAATATCCTTGCCCTTGAGCTTCAGCTTGGTCAGGCGCTGGCCGACCGGCTTGGAGAGGTCGGCTTCGTATTCCAGCGGGTAAAAGACGTCAAAATGGTACAGTTCCGGCTTCGGCTTCAAGTAGCGGTCGATAAAGTGAATCTTGCCGTCCGCGTCCTTTTCCAAGAAGCTGGCCGTATGCTCGACAATGTGTCTGAGCTGCTTGCCGGTCAGTTTCACGCTGACCAGCTGGTTGGCATAAGGATAGTTCAGCAGGATGTCCCGCATGGTCACCGTCTTGCCAAAACCCTTGGCCACGTCGTTCATGACTGCCGTGGCTGACAGATCGGCATGCGTGAAATACAGCTGCATCTGCTGGAGCAGGTTGATAAACGGTGCTCCTTCGATGCGGCCCTTGTTGGCGTCCTCGATCGGGGCTGGCTGGTCCAAGTGGGCGATCGGCTGGTCCAGCCACTTCTGCGTGGCCTGGTCCAGCGGCTTGACGATTTCTTCGATTTCCGGATCGGACTCAAAGTCCTTGGTGTCGATCAGTTCGCTGCTGGCATCAGCGATCCGCCAGCCGGCCGCCGTCTTTTCCAGATCCAGCACGACTTCGGCAATTGCCTCGCCCCGGTAGCCCGGC
>NZ_BOCG01000076.1 GCF_016587775.1 Lactobacillus nasalidis
CAAGAGACGCCGCCGGAACTGTCAGCCGACATTATCGACCGCGGCATCATGATCACTGGCGGTGGCGCCTTGCTCAAGAACATTGACAAGCTGATCGCCGACAACCTGCAGGTGCCGGTTTTGATCGCTGATTCACCTCTGGAATCAGTTGCCTTGGGCACGGGAATTTTGCTGCAGCATATTGAGAAGCACGAACGTCACTAATAATGCGTCATTTGATGATTCTTCTAGTCCGCTTTTACCAGTGGGCAATTTCGCCGATTCTGCCGGACAGCTGTCGCTTCTACCCGAGCTGTTCCAGCTACATGATTACTGCTTTGGAAAAGCACGGCCCCTTATTTGGGCTGCTGATGGGGCTGGCGAGGATATTGCGCTGCAACCCATTTAATCGAGGCGGGGTGGACCCGGTTCCGGATTATTTTACCCTTTTTCGCAATCCCCACCCAGAAGAAGCTGAAGACGAAATTATTGCCAGAAAATTCCATAGTCACTAACGAGGAGGGAACATGTCAAGAAATCAAGAAAACATCGGGATTGAGGTCAACGAATTGTCTGGCCGCAGCGTACCGACTTGGGAAGTAGTTATTCCGAAGAAGCGCCAGATCGGCTTGATTGAGCAGGTTGACGGGAAATTCCGCGTAACCAGCAGCAAGTCCAAGAACGTGATGTTTGCCAAGAGCCTTGATGCCGGCATCAACGATCTGCTGGCCTACTTCACCTTGCACGAAAAATAATTTTAACGAATAAAGTGATAGTTAATGGCAAAAGTTCAAGAAGAAAGCAAATGGTATGACCGCATCGCCTGGGGTGTCATCATCCCGGTCGTGTTGCTGTCATTCATCAGTTTTTATTCAATTTACAACGCGTCAGTCAACGACTCCAGCTACGGGACGCCTACGAAGACGGTGGCCATGCAGATTGTTTGGTATACCGTTTCCTGGCTGATGGTGGCCTTCATCGTCCGCTTTGACGCTGAACAGATTTTTAAATTGGCGCCTTACCTGTATGGCTTAGGACTGTTTCTGCTGATCGCGGTGCTCTTTCTTTATGACCGGACGACCGCGGCCAGCAGCGGGGCCAAAAGTTGGTTCGTCATCGGACCGGTCAGTTTCCAGCCGTCAGAAGTCATGAAACCGGCCTTTATCCTGCAGCTGGCCCGGGTGGTCCGCGAGCACAACCAGCGTTACGCGCACACGCTGCGCAATGACTGGCTTTTGATCGGCAAGGTCATGGCCTGGTTTTTGCCGGTAGCCATGCTCTTGATGCTGCAGCCCGACTTTGGGACGACCCTGGTCTTCGTGGCCATCACGGCCGGGATTCTGCTGGTTTCAGGCATTTCCTGGAAGATCATCATTCCGGTCTTCCTTTTGATAGTGGTCGTCGGCGTGGTTGTCATCCTGCTGGTTTTCACCAGTGAAGGGCAGACCATCCTGCGCCACTACTTCAAGACCTACCAGCTGGAAAGAATCAAGTCCTGGAGCGACCCTTCAGGAGACAACTCAGACAGTGCCTACCAGCTCTGGCAGAGCATGAAGGCCATCGGGTCAGGGCAGATCTTCGGGAACGGCTTTAACAATATCAAAGTCTATGTCCCGGTCCGGAACTCAGACATGATTTTCTCAGTCGTCGGCGAAAGCTTCGGTTTTGTCGGCGGGGTGGCCTTGATCGGGATCTACTTCGTCTTGATCGTGCAGATGGTCAAAATTACTTTTTCGACGAAGAACGCTTTCTATTCATATGTGTCCACAGGGATTATTATGATGATTTTGTTCCACGTCTTTGAAAATATCGGCATGAGCATTGATTTACTGCCCCTTACGGGGGTTCCACTGCCATTTGTTTCACAGGGTGGGTCAGCCCTGATCGGGAACATGATCGGGATCGGCTTGATCCTTTCAATGAAATGGCACAACAAGGACTACATGTTCAGTACAGCCGGCGACTTTTAAACAAGCGCAAAAAACAGCCTCAACCTGGATTGCTCAGGTTGAGGCTGTTTTTGTCTTGCTGTCAGTTGTTATTTCAAAGCGTCCAGAATCTGGTCTACGATCAAGTTCAAGTCGCGGTCCTCATCGGCAGCTTTTTCCGGGAGAAGCACGAAGCGCTGGACGAAGTAAGCGGCGATCGGTGCCGAAATCAAGCGGATCAAGTCCAGGGCCTCGTATTCCGGATGCTTTTCCAGGAGGATGCTCTTGACGCTTGCAACCAGGCGCGGGTTCTCAGCCAGCCGCTTCTTAGACGCTTCCCGGATTTCGCTGACAAAATCCGGGTTGGTCAAGGCTTCTTGCAGCATGATCTTGATAACCTGCCGGTTTTTCTTGATGAAGGCGAAACGGTTGAAAACGATGAAGTGAACCAGCTCCTGCCGGCTTTTGACAGAATTCTGCTTGATCTCCTGGATGAAGTCTTCCTGAATCTTGGGAAAAAGATCGTGGGCTACCGGGCCGATGACCGCGTTCAGCAGGTCGGCCTTGGTTTTAAAGTATTTGAAGATCGTAGCCTGGCTGATCCCCGCCCGCTCAGCGATTTGCGCGGTTGAAGTGCCGTCAAAGCCCTGCTTGGCAAAGAGCTCGATGGCCGCCAGGAGGGCCTTCTTTTGCCCCTGCGGCAGCTTTTTGCTCTGTAATAATCCTTGATAGTCTTCCAGAATCGTTGCGTCGCTCATCTAAATTACACCTTTCGATAACGTTTCAAGCCCAGAATGTTGACCGCGGTCAAGACGATCAGGAAGAGGACCAGGGCCCACAGGTCGCCTGCCACCTGGGCAAGACTTGCTCCATTCATAATGATACCAGTCATCGCGTCGCCCGCATAGGTCAAAGGCAGAATTTTTCCGATAACCTGCACCCAGCTGGCCATGGAGGAGAGGGGAATGATCCCGGAGAAAAAGACCTGCGGCACGATTACCAAAGGCAGGAACTGCATCATTTGGAATTCGGACTCGGCAAAAGTCGACAAAAGCAGGCCGAAGGCCAGGGCCACGAAAGCAGTCAGCACGCAGACAAGGATGAGGTCAGCCAGGCTGCCGACAACCTCGATTTTCAAGATGTAGATGCCGGCAACGCTGATGACGATCGCCTGCAGCAGGCCCAGGATCCCGTAGCCCAGCATGTAGCCGAAGACGATGTCGCTGCGCTTGACCGGAGTGGCCAGCAGGCGGTCAAGGGTCCCGGTCGTCCGCTCGCCCAGCAGGGCCATGCCGGAGATCAGTAATACAAAGAAGAAGATGAAGAAGGCCATCAAAATCGGCGCGATCTTGGCAAAGTAGCCAGTGTCCTTGTCGCCGTAGCGGTAATGGTTGACGATCTTAACCTTCTGGCTGCTGGTGCTGGCTTGGCTGCTCTGAGTCTGGCTGCTGGTCTGGGCGGCAGCTTTTTTGCCGCTGAGCTTGGCCAGTGACTGACTGAGCTTGCTGATCAGCTTTTGCTGGGCGATCAGGCTGCGGCGCAGTTTGCCGGCCTGCTTGGCCGCGCTGCTGGTCTGGCTTTTGACCAGGGCAGCCTTGAGAGCTGACTTGGTCAGAGCCGTCTTGCTGGAGTCGACATTGGCATGGGTAACCGTGTAGCGGCTGCCTTTTTTGACGATGACGCCGTCAACCCGCCGCTTTTTGAGGGCCCGCTTGGCCTTGGCGCTGCTGGAATACTTTTTGACGGAAACGCCTG
>NZ_BOCG01000077.1 GCF_016587775.1 Lactobacillus nasalidis
GGCGTAAAGGCCATCGGCGCAGATGCCGGCATGGCGGCCGCCGTAGCCCAGATGGCCAGCAAGGCCAAGACCAAGGCACTCGTTACCAAAAGCAGGCTCTGGCTGACCGTGGCCCAGATCAAAGTCTTGGCCGGCACCCCTTGTGCCCGCAATACCGCGTAGTTCGGCAGCTTCTGGATGGTCAAAATGTACAAGAAAACCGCCACGATGACCAGGGAAATGATGAACATGAAAGCAATCATCAATTCAAAAGTCATGTTCTGTTCAGAGTAGCCCGGCAGTTTTTGCGTAAATTCCTTAACCCCGTAAGTCTTGAAGTTCTTCCCCTTAACGGACAAGTCCCGCTGGGAAATGATCCCGGAAGCTTCAATCCCCGGCGCCACGTTCTTCAAAGTCTTCCAAGAAGACAGGGACCCGTACAGGATCGGCTCAATGTTGATCTTGGCATCCTTGACGAAGCCAACGATCTTGTACTTGTGGTCTGACCCGTTCAAGGTCACCTTGTCGCCCAGCTTGTAGCCCTTGTCCTTAAAGCGGCTGTCGGCCGTGACCTCGTATTTACCCTTGGCCCGGCGGCCAGCGATCAGGTCCTGGTCCTTGTAGATGAAGTCGCTCTGCTTGATCCCCATGTACTGGGCGTTGATCCCGCTTTGCCCCTTCTTCTTGGCCACTACCTGCAGCTCGCCGACAACAGCTTCCTTCTTGGTCAGGTCGATCTTCTTCAGGTCGTCCTTGGTCAAAATTGAGCTGTTCATGGACAGGTTGGCGTTCTTGTTCAAGACCACGCTCTTTGTCTGCCAGCCCTCCAAAGCAACCGTGTTTTCCCGGGCCAGGCCGTAAGCCAGTCCCCAGGTCGCCAGAATCATGTAGGCGATCAGAAAAATCATGAAGACAATCAAGCCGTAGCGTTTCTTCTCATGCTTGATCTCTTTTAGTGCTAAAAACATTTTTTCTGTTTTCTTCCTTTCTATCCTATTTGCTGGTCATCCTGGCTGCCAAAAAGGTTCTCTAAAGCCTCGCGTTCCCGCTTTAAGTAAAAGTCGGCTTTGTCCGGGTCCAGCAAGGCTTCCTTGATGGCCTCATGCGACAAAGTCATCGCCGCCCAGGCGATAGCCGGCATTTTCTGGGGCTTGCTGCTGGGCAAGAGAGACTCGTTGGCTGCGTAGTGCAGGCGGATCAAGTCGTAGTACTGGCTGCCAGCTGCCTTGGTCACAAAGTCCTTGGTCATCTGATAGAGCTCGTCTGCCCCCATCCGGCCCGTCAGGCCCGTGTGCAGGTCCCGCATGGCCAATTTAAACAAGTACTGGTAGGCATCAGTCAGATCCTCAAAATACTTGTAAAAAGCCCCCCGGGCGATGCCGGCCTCCTTGACAATCCGCGCCACCTGGGCGCTGGCCAGAGTGTGGGCGCTGAATTCCTTGAGCAGGGCCGCGGTTACCCGGCTTTGCTTGTCTTCGCTTAAATTTTCAAAAGTTGCCTTGACCATTTTTTACCTCCGTGACACCGTGTCACCATCAACTGTTTCCAGTATAGGACTAAAGTGACACCGTGTCAACATAAAAAGTGACGCGATGTCATTTTTCTGCCACAAAAAAGGACTGCCCAAGCAGTCCTTCTTCGTGATAATTAATTGTGAAGCTTAAAAATTAAAATGTTGTTTGTGTATTTGTCAATGTACTTATTGCTAGGTACTTGTTCTTTTCGGTTTTTGGTTAATTCTTGATTTGATTAGTTGATTAGTTTTTGATTTGGTTTTTCAAGGTTGAGCGAGGAGGGACTCGCTTTCTTAATCTAACGGGAAGATCTTGTCTGGGTTAAGGATGCCCTTAGGGTCGAACAGAGCCTTGACCTTTCTGAGCAAGTCGGTGTAGTCCTTGCCGTAGAAGTCTTCGTAGTAGTTCTGACGGGCGTAGCCGACCCCGTGTTCACCGGACATGTTGCCGTCCACTGACTTGGCGGTCTTGTAGAGTTCGGAGATGACGGTGTCGCCCTTCTTGGCGAATTCTTCGTCAGTCATGTCGTCAGAGCACAGGTAGATGTGCAGGTTCCCGTCGCCGGCGTGGCCGAAGTTAGGGATCCGCATGTTTTCTTCCTTTTCAAGTTCTTCGATCCGGTGCAAAACCAGCGGAATCTTGCTGATCGGCACGGAAACGTCGACTTCGTCCATCTTCGGAGTTGACTTCTGGATGGCCAAAAGCAGCTTTTCACGCGCGTCCCAGATGGTCTTGGCTTCTTCTGATTCAGCGTTCAAAACCGTTTCCTTCAAAGCGTGGAACGGCTTGACTGCTTCCAAAGCCTGGGCCAGTTGTGCTTCAGCGTCGCTCTTAGTAAAGGAATCGATGCCCAGGATGATGAAGCCGTCGCCTTCCTTGATCGGGAAAGTAGCATCGTAGTACTTTTCCCACAGGTTCAAGACCTTGCGGCCCATGTATTCAACGGTTGTCGGCACAACCCCGGAAGCCAGGATGGCTGGCACTGATTCGATGGCGTCGTCCAAAGTCGGGAAAGGAATGATGGCGTTCAAAGCGTGCTTTGGTCTTGGGTACAGACGCAAAACGGCTTCGGTGATCACGCCCAAGGTCCCTTCTGAACCGATGATCAAGTCCTTCAGTGAGTAGCCTGATGAGGACTTGACTGACTTGGAGCCGAACTTGTAGACCTTGCCGTCCGTCAAGGCAACCTTGACTTCGCGGATGTGTTCCCGGGTTACCCCGTACTTGATGGCCTTCAAGCCGCCGGCGTTGGTGCTGATGTTGCCGGCTACGGTTGCCCAGTGCATGGCTGGCGCTGGCATGTAGGTAAACGGCTTGTCTGCCAAAAAGTCTTCCAGCTGGTTCAAGCGGATGCCCGGTTGCACGGTAATGGTCAAGTTGGCCGGGTCATAGTCGATGACCTTGTTCATCTTCACCATGTCCAAAGAAATCCCGCCGTGCACCGTCAAGTTGGCCCCCATCAAACCGGTGGAGTTGCCCCGAGGAGTCAAGGCAATTTCGTGGTCGCTGGCGTACTTCAAGACGCTGGCAACTTCTTCAGCCGTAACCGGTTGAATTACCAGGTCAGGCATGGCCCGGACAGTCTTGAACTGGTCGTGGTCCCAGTGTTCAGTCACTTCCGTGATAAAGCGGTCGGGATCAGCGATCATTGGCCGCAAGTTTTCAATGTCTTCAGCAGTTAACTTGTGATAATCCATTCTTACTCACCTTACAGTCTTCTTTTAATGTTTCAATCTCTGTTTCTATTAAATCACATCTGTAAGCGTTGTCAATTTTATTAATTTTTGCACAAAAAAGAAAAGGCGGGTTAGCAAGCGCTTCCCGCCCTTTCGAAAGTTAAAAAAATTTCTCTTTTTTCTTACTTTGTGAAAAATCGTCATGCTTTTTTCCGGAAAACGAGCCGGTCAGCCCCGCTCTGGTCGCTGGCAAAGACGTAGCCAAAGTCGGAAAATTCCGGCAGGTCAGCCAGGTCCCGGTCCCCTTCTGCCAGCCAGCGGACCAGCCGGCCCCGGGCCATCTTGGCATGGGTGGCCTGGGTGCGCCATTTGCCGTTTTTCTCTTCCTGGAAGACGACCTCGACCAGCCGGTCGCCGTCTTTAAGGTAAGGAATAAGCAAGCGGCTGTATTCTTTGGAGGCCAGGTTGAGGACCACGGAATCGTCTTGGTAGAGGTCTTCGTAAACTTTTGCCCCCCAGAAATCATAAAGGGACTTATACTTAAAGGCGGGCAAGGGGCTCTTCATTTCCAGGCGGTAAGGCACGATCCCGTCAAAGGGGCGCAGGCTGCCGTACAGACCGGACAGAATGCGCAGGTGCTGGTCCAGGTAGTCCAGCCCCGCCTGGTCCAAAACGTCGGCGGCCAGGTACTGGTACTGCAGGCCGCTGTAGGCAAAAAGCGCCGGCAGCTGCCCCTGGGTCAGGTCGGCGGCCAGCATCTGC
>NZ_BOCG01000078.1 GCF_016587775.1 Lactobacillus nasalidis
GGGCTACCTGCTGCCGGCAGCGGGCCTGCTTTTGGGCGTGTTGTCACTGACGGTAGTGATGGCGCTGGCCAACCAGTTCCTGCTGACTCCGGTTTATGCCTACACTTCAGTGCCGCAGGCTGCCGGGATGCACATGAACTACGCCCAGCTGCTGACTTTTACTGAAAAGACCTACCTGGGCAAGATGCTGCATATTCCAAGCATGTCCAGCTACATCATGGGGATCATCGTGCCTTTCAACCTGATCAAAGGGGCGATCAACTCCGTTCTGGTCTACATTCTGTTTGAGTCGGTCCTGAAGACGATCAAGCCGTTCGTAACCAAGCATTTCAACGTTTCCAGCAAGTATTAAGCCGCTGGACCTGGACTTCCCCGCGCGGGGAAGTCTTTTCTTTTCTATTTGCAGGCAAAGTTATGGTAAAATGTTAGCTTAAAGGGGGAAGCTAGATGGATCAAAATGCCCGAAAGCCCGTATCACGTCTGGCCCGCCAGCAAGCAGTCAGAGAAGAACGCAAGAACCGGCAGGCTCCTTGGTGGACGGCTCTGCTGATCGGCATCATGATGGCTTTGGCGGTCGTGCCGCTTGTTACCAGTCAAAACAGCGATTACGCCGCGCCTAAGAAAGAACAGGCCAAGGAGAAGACCAAGACCGCCAAGAAGCAGACCGTCAAACAGAAGGCGGCGAAGCAGACCTCTTCGAAGGTCGAGACTTACGTGGTGCAGTCCGGCGACAGCTGGGCGGCGATTGCCGAAAAATACGGCTTAAGCGCTGAAGAGTTGGCTGAGCAAAATGGTCTGGATACCAGCTCAACCCTGGCGGTTGGTCAGAAATTAAAGATCAAGCAAGCCAAATAGCTGATTTTATTGGAAAGGATTGAAGCGATGAAAGTCGCTTCATTTTGATGTTATGCAAGTAGCAATTGATGGACCTGCTTCAGCAGGAAAGAGCACGGTGGCCAAGATCGTGGCCAGCAAGCTGTCGTTCGTTTATATCGACACGGGCGCAATGTACCGGGCATGCACGTTCATTGCCCGCAAGCATGGCCTGGATTACGGCGATGAAGCAGGAATTTTGAAGGCGATCGATGAAGACGGGATCGTTTTGGAACCAGGCGAAAACGGCCAGCGGGTGCTGGTGGCCGGTGAAGACGTTTCTTTGGAAATCCGCACGCCGGAAATCACGGCCAACGTTTCCCAGGTTTCAGCTCTGCCGGGCGTCAGAAGCAAAATGGTAGACCTGCAAAGACAACTGGCCGGGTCGACTGACGTGATCATGGACGGCCGGGACATCGGCACCACGGTTCTGCCGCACGCGGAAGTGAAGATCTTCCTGGTGGCCAGCGCGCGCTCGCGGGCAGAAAGACGGCTGCTGGACTGGCAGCAAAAGGGGATTGAGGCCAAGCAGACCGTTGAGGAAATCGAAGCCGACATCGCCAAGCGGGACTATCTTGATTCCCACCGTGAAGTTTCGCCTTTAAAGAAGGCAGCGGATGCAATCGAAATTGATTCAACTAATTTATCGATTGAAGAAGTTGTTGACGCTATCTTGGCAGAAATTGCTAAAAAAAGAAATACTAGCAACTAAATCAAAAAAGTCTGGTAAAATAGTAGCAAATTCATCTATTTTTCGGTAAAATAGAGAACGAATAAACAGGGAGGCATTTTGTATTTATGTCAGAAAACAATCAATTTTTAGATGCTCTTGCTCAAATGCAAGAAGTTAAAGTTGGCGACATCGTTGACGTTAACGTATTAAGCGTTGAAGATGGCCAAATTAACGTTGGCGTTCAAGGCGCCGGCGTTGAAGGTGTTATCACTCGCCGTGATTTCACCAACGACCGTAGCGTTAACCTGCGCGACGAAGTTAAGCCAGGCGACACCTTTAAGGCTTACGTAGTACGTCGTGCCGGTGGCGACAAGGAAAACGGTGAATTCTTCTTCTCAGTAACTCGCGTTAAGGAACGCGAAGCTTACGACAAGCTGCAAAAGGACTTTGAAGAAGGCAACACTATCGAAGGTAAGGTTACCTCTTCAGTTCGTGGCGGTTTGCTCGTTGATGTCGGCACTCGCGGCTTCTTGCCAGCAAGCTTGATCTCAAACCGTTTCGTTTCAGACCTTAAGCCATACATTGGCAAGACCATCAAGGTTAAGATCACTGAAATCGACCCAGCTAAGAACCGTCTGATCCTTTCCCACAAGGAACTGATCGAAGAAGAACGCGAACAAGCATTTGAAAACGTTGCTTCACAACTCGTTGTCGGTGACGTTGTTGAAGGTCGCGTATCACGTTTGACCAACTTTGGTGCATTCGTTGATATCGGCGGCGTAGACGGCTTGGTACACATTTCCGAAATTTCATACAAGCACGTTGACAAGCCAAGCGACGTCTTGAAGGTAGGCCAAGATGTTAAGGTTAAGGTTATTGGCATTGACAATGACCGTCACCGTATCTCCCTGTCAATCAAGCAAACTGAACCATCACCATTCGAACAAGCTACTGCAAGCTTGAGCGAAGGCGACGTAATCGAAGGCGAAGTTAAGTCTTTGACCAACTTTGGTGCCTTTGTTGAAGTTGCTGACGGCATCCAAGGCTTGGTACACGTTTCAGAAATTTCCAACAAGCACGTTGACAAGCCAAGCGACGTCTTGACTGTAGGTCAAAAGGTCAAGGTTAAGGTTCTTAACATTGACCCAAGTGAAAGAAGAATCTCCCTGTCAATTAAGCAAGCTGATCCAGAGAACGCTTCTTCATCAAACGACAGACCTCGCGCACGTCGTTCATCAAACAACGACTCAGTTGCTCGCAAGTACATGAACAACGAAGACAACGGCTTCTCACTTGGTGACATGATCGGTGACCAACTCAAGAACCGTTAATCAGCACTAAAAAGACCGACCGTTGGTCGGTCTTTTTGTTTGACGAAATGCGCAAAAACTGCGACAGTTGTAAGCAAGCAGAAAACTATAGAAAGTAAAAGAGGTGAGAAGATGCCATTACCAATCGTTGCCATCGTAGGGCAGCCAAACGTTGGGAAATCAACCCTGTTCAACCGGATCATCAATGAACGGGTGGCGATCGTGGAAGACCGGCCGGGCGTCACCCGTGACCGGAACTACGCCAGAGCAAGCTGGATGGGACACCAGTTCAGCATTATCGATACTGGCGGGATTACCTGGGAAGACAGCACCATTGACGAAGAAATCCGGGCTCAGGCGGAAATCGCCATTGAAGAAGCGGACGTCATCGTCATGCTCTGTGACGCCAGCCAGCAGGTAACCAGCCTGGACGAGCGGATCGCCCGCCTGCTTTACCGGGCAGACAAGCCGGTTTTGCTGGCCGTCAACAAGGCCGACAATCCGGAACAGCGAAACGACATCTATGATTTTTACAGCCTGGGTCTGGGCGACCCAATCCCTGTTTCCGGCGCTCACGGTACGGGGATCGGTGACCTCCTGGACGAAGTGGTCAAGAACTTCCCGGCTGACGCTGAAAAGACGGAAGAAGGGGTGATCTCCTTCAGCGTGATCGGGCGGCCGAACGTCGGCAAGTCCTCGATCGTCAACCGCCTGCTCGGCGAAGACCGGGTAATCGTGGCCAATGAAGAAGGCACCACCCGTGACGCGATCGACACGCCGTTTGTCAAGGACGGGGTCAAGTACCGGGTCGTTGACACGGCCGGTATCAGACGCCGCGGCAAGGTCTACGAGAAGACCGAGAAGTACTCGGTCATGCGGGCCATGAGCGCGATGGAGCGCTCAGACGTCGCTATTTTGGTCCTGGACGCCAGCACCGGCATCCGGGAGCAGGACAAGCACGTGGCTGGCTATGCCCATGAAGCCGGCCTGGGGATGATCATCGCGGTCAACAAGTGGGACCTGCCGAAGAAGGACTCTTCCAGCGGGAAGGACTTTGAGGCCGTCATCCGCGAAGAATTCTCCTATCTTGACTACGCGCCGATCGTCTTTGTTTCAGCCAAGACCGGCAAGAACATCGACCAGCTGCCGAAAATGGTCAAGGAAGTCTACGAGAACAAGAACCAGCGCATCCAGTCCAGCGTCTTGAACGACCTGCTGCTGGAAGCCAGCCGGCTGGTGCCGGCGCCGATGGTGAAGGGCAAGCGGCTCAGAGTCTACTACATGACCCAGGTCAAAACCAACCCGCCGACCTTCGTTGTTTTCTGCAACGATCCGGAACTGATGCACTTTTCATACCAGCGCTTCCTGATCAACCAGCTGCGGGAAAACTTTGACTTCACCGGTACCCCGATCAAGATCCTGCCGCGCAAGCGGAAGTAGCGCCAGGCCTTAATTTTTTCAATTTATGATATTCTATTGAAAAAGTTGGAAGCCCTGGCTTAAAAGCCTTGTAGGGATTACATTCTTGTGATATTTTAGAGAACAGGGAATTAATTGAATGCGGTAGCGCTCAGTGTCCCTCATTTCTGAGAAAGAAATGAAGTGATTAGACGCGGGTCTAATTTATAGGAGGTGAATTCCACATGGCAAATAAGGCAGAATTAGTTTCAGAAGTAGCTGCTAAGACTAAGTTGACTAAGAAGGACGTTTCAGAAGCTGTTGACGCAGTTTTTGAAGCAATCCAAGAAGACTTGGCCAAGGGCGAAAAGGTACAACTGATCGGCTTCGGTACTTTCGAAGTTCGTGACCGTGCTGCTCGCAAGGGCCGCAACCCACAAACGGGTGCTGAAATCGAAATTCCAGCAAGCAAGGTTCCTGCATTTAAGCCAGGTAAGGCTCTTAAGGACGCTGTTAAGTAATTGACGCGCTTTAATTTTAAAACGTCAGGTTTTCCTGGCGTTTTTTGTTTGGGCAAAATACTTTTTTTGCGGCTGGCTTGCGAATACAATATAAAGCAGACAGTGCTAATTACGAGGAGAAAAAGATGACATATTCTGAACAATTGTTGGACGCGATTCAAGCCCACCGCTTTAGCGAGAGCCGCGGCCTGCTCAAGCAGGCTCTGGAAAATGACGATCCGGAGATCCTGGCTTCGCTGGCCGAAAACCTGACCGACCTCGGTTTCACTGACCTGGCTAAAGAGGTCTACCGCAGCCTGATCGCGGCTTTTCCAAAAGAAGACCTCTTCAAGGTCTATCTGGCTGAAATTCTGTTAAATGACGGCCAGGAAGACGACGGCTTGACCCTGCTTTACAATGTGCCGGAGAGTTCGGATGCCTATCTGGAGAGCCTCCTGGTCCAGGCAGACTACTACCAAAGCGAAGGCCTGATCGAAACGGCCCGGGCGAAGATGGAGCAGGCCCGGCAGCTGGCTCCGGAAGAAGACGCCATTACTTTCGGCCTGGCGGAACTGGACTACATGAGCGACTTAAACGACCAGGCCCTGCCGCTTTACCAGGATCTGCGCCAGCGCCAGACGATGTTCGGCGAGGTCAACCTCAACCAGCGGGTCTTCCAGACCCTGGCCAAGCTGGGCCGCTATGAGGAAGCAGCAGCTTTCATCAATGACCATAAGGAAGACCTGCTGGACATCGACGCCAAATACCAGGCCGGCGTAATCATGGAAGAGGCCGGGCAGGCCGACAAGGCGATCGCCTTTCTTGACGACGTTATCAAGCAAAGCCCGGACTACGTCAATGCTTATCCTTTCCTGGCCAAGGCCTACCAGGACGAGGACAATCCCGATGAGGCCCTGTTTGCCGCGCAGACCGGCCTTGGCTACAATGAGCTTGATGAAGAGCTCTACTTGATCGGTGCCCAGTCAGCAGTCAAGCTGGGCAAGCCGGAGGATGCTGAGGACCTGCTCAAGCGGGGCCTGAAGGTCAACCCGGACAACTCCAGCCTGCGTCTGCTTTTGAGCGACCTTTACCTGGACCAGGGCCGGGCAGACGAATCGCTGGCCCTCTTCAGCTCCCTGGCTGACAGCGACCTGGAACCGCAGGCCCACTGGAACATGGCTCGCTCCTACCAGGAACTGGAGCAGTACGACCAGGCCCAGCAGGAATACCTGCTGGCCTACCAGAGCCTGCAGGCCAACCCGGCCTTTTTGCGGCAGATGATTTCTTTTGCCCAGGAAAGCGCCCAGCCAGACCTGGCCCGGCAGCTGCTGGAGAAGTACCTGCGCTTGGAAGCAGACGACCAGGAAATGCAGGACCTGTATGAACAACTGAACAATTAACAAATGACCAGCAAGAGCTGGTCATTTGTTGTTTTTAATATTTTTTTAGCATTTTGGCGGGAAAAAGCGAAAAGCGGTAAAATAATAGGATAGATGTTGAGCGATTTGGAGGTATATAAGATTTGCAGTTCAGCTTCAGCCAAAAGAAAAACCGAGCAATTTACTGGAAGTATTCCGTCTTCTTTCTTTTTTTGGCCGCCTGCGTTTTCGGGCCCTACCTCGTTACGGGGCACAGCCTGATTTGGAACACTGACGCGGCCAACCAGCACCTGCCGCTGATGATCAAGTACCGGGAATACATGCTCAGCTTTTTCCGCCATTTGAGCAAAGGACCGGCCGAATGGTCCTGGACCATGGGTTTGGGCAGCGACCTTTTCTCGGTCTTTTCTTACTACACGATCGGGGATGTCTTTGCCTACCTGGCGCTGCTTTTCCCAACGAGCCACCTGGTTATGGCCTATCAGCTGATCCTGGTTTTGCGTCTGTACTGCGTGGGTCTGGCCTTCGTTTATTTCGCCCGGCACTTTGCTTTCAAAGACGGCATCATCCTGGCCGGCAGCGGCGTGTATATGGTCAACGCGTATCTGCTGTACGCGGTTTTGGCGCAGCCGATGTTTGCGACGACCTTCATCCTCTTTCCGCTGATCGTGGTGCAGCTGGAGCGCCTGCTGCAAGGGGGGAGCCAGTGGTCGCTTTTCGGGGTCTTTGTCTGGATGCTGGTCAGCAATTACTACCTGGCCTTTGTTCTGGGCCTGGGGGCGATCATCTACCTGCTTTTGCGCTGGGGGCTAACTTACTGGAAAAAAATTCCTTTTTGGCCGACTGTCGGCAAGCTCCTTTTTGCCAGCTTGGGGGCGATCTGCCTGTCAGCCGTGCTCTTGTTGCCGGAACTGCTGGCCGTCATTAATTCCACCAGAACCGGCTCCCAGTTTGCCAACGGCTTGAAGCTTTACCCGGCCTATTACTACCTGCTCTTGCCCAAAGAGCTGATCAACGGCGACAACTGGAAGCTGATGTTTTGGTCAGCCCTAGGCCTGGCCAGCATCATTCTGCCGGCCTTGATCCACTTGTTCAGCAGCTGGCGCCGCTTCCGGGTGACGGCTGCCGCCCTCTTGTTAGGGGGGGTGATGCTGCTGATTCCTGCCGCTGGAGCAATTTTCAACGGGGGCATGTCGGCGTCAAACCGCTGGACTTTGCTGCTGTATCTGCCTTTTGCCTTCAGCGTGATGGTCTTTTTGAAGGCCGTCAGCGAGCGGGCGCTCAGCCGGCAGGAGATGAAGCGGATCATGCTGGTCAGCCTGATTTACCTGGCCTACCTGGTCTTTTTGTCCTTCCTGGAGAATGACTACAAGCTGTTTTTGCCAGTCATCTTCCTGCTGCTCAGCCTGGGGGCCAGCTATTTGGTCAACCAGGGGCAGTTCCGCAGCCGGTATCTGCTGTTGCTGGTGGCTGCCAACCTGGCCTTCAACGCGCTTTATACGGCCCTGCCATACAACGGCAATTTCGCGGCCAGCATGCTGGCGCGGGGAGAATACGAGCAGATTGCCGAGCAGCGCTACGGCGGCTTGAACCACATCCTGCCAGGGGGCTTTTACCGGGTCAACACGGTTTCCAACAACCAGTTCGTCGGGCAGGAAAAGCTCTGGAACGACCTGACGTCGGGCCTGGCCAACGTGTCTTCCTACTACTCGATTCAGAACCAGTATATCGGCCAGTTCAGCACGGACATGGGCAACCTGCAGTATGACAACAACATCCCCCTGCACCAGCTGGACGACCGGACGATTTTGAACAATTTTCTGGGCGTGCGCTACATTTTCAGCCAGAAAGCGTCGACCAACGCTTCCAAGCTTGCAGGAAACTATGACTTGATCGCCAGCGGGGAAGAGCAGCGCGACCAGAACCAGCAGCTGGTTTACCAGGCCCGTCTGTATAAGACGACAGAGGCTTTCCCGCTGCTTTGGGTCAGCCAGAAGGTGATCAGCCCCAGCCGCTACCGGCGCCTGTCAGCGAGCCAAAAAGAACGCGCTCTGGCCAGCGGGGTGGTCGTCAAGGATTCTTCCCTGAAGCAGGCCAAACTGTCCGGAGTCAAGGTGATCAAGGCCAGCTTGGTTGATGCCAGCGGCAAGAAGCAGAGCATGAGCCATTTGACTTATACGAGCAGCAAGACCAGCTATAAGCTGAAGCTGCACCTTACGGCCAAGCAGCGGGCCCAGCTGGGCAAAAGCGAGCTGCATGTCGAGTTCAGCCAGATTTCCTATCAGCCTTTTACCTTGAGCAAGCAGCTGGATGCTGAGCTCAAGCAGGCCCAGCAGCAGGCGGCTTTGACGGGGAAGAGTTTCAATGCCCAGGCCAGCCGCTACAAATACTGGCACTACCACCTGCTGGCCGGATCGCCAGACCCGAGCTACAAGCTGACGGTCACGGGCTCCAAGGCCAGTGAGACGATCGTGCAGCCCAGCCAGGCCATGACTTCCTTTTACCGCCTGGTCACCGGCGCGACCATGAACATGGGCACTTACAAGAAACTGCCGTCCAGTTTGACCTTCCAGCCATCAAAGCTGGGCACTTATACTTTCAAGATCAGAGTGGTGGCCATTCCGCTGAACAAGAAATACGTCAAGGAAGTCCGGCAGATTCAAAAGCAGGGCGTCAAGCAGCTGAAGCTGGGGCAAAACCAGCTCCAGGGCGTCTTTAACAGCAAGAAAGCCGGCATCGTGACCTCAACGATTCCTTATTCAACTGGCTGGAAGGCTGAAATCGACGGCAAGCCGGTCAAGGTCCTGCGCACGAATACGGCCTTTGTCGGGCTTAAGATGCCCGCCGGCAAGCACCGGCTGCGCCTGTACTACCAGACGCCCGGCCTGCGGCCAGGGCTCTTGATAACGGCCGTGACGGCGCTTTTGCTGGCCCTGTATGCCGGAATCGACCAGCGCGAGAGGCTGAAGCGGTTTTTGAAGCGAAAAGGATCAGCCAAAAAAGCAGTTAAAGAATGATTTTACCAGCCTAAAAAGGGCAGAAAAAAACGAGCCGTAAGGCTCGTTTTTTCTTGCTTATTCTTTGATCAGCTTGCGTTCGATCAAGTCTTCTTTCATCAGCTTGGTCATGACCTGGGCAACTTCCTTGGCCCGATCGCTGGTTTCCGTGTGGATGGTCAGGCCGTTGTCGGACTGGATCAAGGTGTGCGGCAGCTCGACTTGGTTGTAGTGGAGGTCCGGATCCAGGTTCGGCAGCATGTATTCCAAAGTTGCGGTCCAGCCCAAACCGCCGACTGCCATCTGCAGGGCAACTTCGTAGTCGTTGACCTTGATGCTCTTGTTGACGGACAGGTTCTGGTCTTCAAGCAGGTGGTCGACCGTCTTTTGGAAGCCGGAGTCATCGCTCAAAGAAACTATCTTTTCTTCGCTGAGGTCCATCAGCAGCTTCTGGCTGAATGGCACGTCCCGCTTGCCAGCCTGGTAAAGCTTGCTGGTTTCCGGGATGATCAGGTAGATTCTCGGCTGGAAAAGGAAGAAGTTCTTCAGGTTTTCCCCGCGCAGCAGCGGTCCCAGGTAAATGTCGACCATCCGGTTGTCAACCAGCCGCTTGGCGGAGTTGATGGAGAAGGTCTTGATCAATTCAAACCTGGTCGTTTCAAACTGCTTCTGCAGGACAGGGATGATCTTGCCGCTTTCGCCCGGTGCCCAGATCGGAGAGAAGCCGATCTTGATGTAGGACTGTTCTTCTTCAGTGAAGCGGCGCAGGTCCTGCTCGATCTTCATTTGGTCGCTGTGCAGCTTGGCCAGGCCGTCGCAAAGGGTGCGGCCGGCTTCAGTCAGTTCGATTGGCAGGGTTCTTCTTTCCAGCAGCACGACATTGTATTTCTTTTCTGCCTTGCTGAGAACTTGGCTGACATAAGGTTGGCTCAGGGAAAGCTTCTTAGCGATATCGCTGACTGTCTGGCAGTCTTCAGCAGTTGTCAAGATTTGATAAAGTACGTCTTGTTTCATCTTAATGCTCTCTTTATAAGTGAATGAATTTACAAAATAAATTTTTACAATACGATAATTATAGCGCCTTTTCGCTATTAGTCAACGCCAATTATGCTTACTCAATTTTGACATAATATCCGGTTAAATTCAAATAATTGCTGGCGATTTTTCGGATAAATGCGTCTTTTCCGATCGAGAAAGAGAAATGAAAGCGGTCCAGATGATGCAAATCTTATATTTCCGAACTTATGTTGGTCTTTTAAAAAGCAATTTTTCCGAAAAAAGTTCAGAAATTGCCAAAAATCGATTTAAAAAATGCTAAATTCTTGCCAAAAAATCAAATTTTAGCAAAAATAAAGGGTAAGACTTAACGATGAGGAAATGAACATGAACTTTCAACACTTGGAATACTTTAACGAATTGGCTGAAACGCAATACATGGCGCAGGCCGCTGAAAAACTGGGAATCTCGCAGCCGACTTTGAGCTACGCGGTCAAAAAGCTGGAAGAAGAGCTGGGAGTGCCTTTGTTTGAGCGAGAAGGCCGCAATATTCGGTTGACGGTTTATGGCAAGACTTTTAAAAAGTACAGCGAAGCCGGAGTGCAGCAGATTCAAGAAGGCCGCCGCCTGCTGACGGAAATGGCCCTAGGCGAAAGCGGCAAGCTGTCGATCGGGGTGGCCGAGATCGTGGCCCACCAGTTCATTACGGACGTGATCAAGGAATACCGGCAGACCAATCCGGGCTACCGGGTCGACTTCAACTTGAAGCGGGCCGTGACCAGCCGCCTTTTGGAGATGCTGCAGGCCGGCGACTTGGACTTGGCCATCGTCACCACCCGGCCGGGCGAAAAAATAGCCGGTTTTGACCTGGTGCCGGTGATGCAGCGCAAACTGGAGCTGCTTTTGCCGGCCGGCCATGAGCTGGCCCGGCAGCGGTCAGTCAGCCTCAAGCAGATCGAGTCCTGTCCCTACCTGGCTTTCGGGGAAGAAAACGCCATGGCGGGCATTATTGCGGATGTTTTTGCCAAAAACGGCATCCACCCGCAAATCAGCAGCGTGACTGACGACGTGCGCACTTTGGTTGACCTGGTCGCCATTGGCGAAGGCGTGGCCCTTTTGCCCAAGTCCAAGTACCACGAGGCAGCCGGCGCCATCGCGGTGCCGGTAGCTGAAGACACCAGCTACACCATCAGCCTGGCCAGCCGCGGCCTGGGCCAGGAGACGAAAGTGGCCCAGGACATGGCCAGCTTCATCATCAGCTTCTGCCAGGGGCACGGCTTAACGCTGGCTTAGCTTGGCCTGGGCCAAGTCGTATTTCTGCCGGGCCGAGCCGACTTGCTTTTTATACTTGCTGAGAGTCAGGCCGTTGATGCCAACGACGGAATTGTAGTAGGCCAGCTCGGTCTTTTGGACTTGCAGGTAGCTGCTGTATTTGACTTTGGCCAGCTTGCTACGGTATTTCTTCAGCTTGGCCAGGCAGTTTTCCTGCTCTTGGAGCAGCTTTTTGCTTTCTGACAGGCTGGTCTGCTTGTCTTTAAAAACCTGGCTGATGGCCGCGGTCGGCGAAAGCATGGTTTTCTTGGTTTTCTTGCTTTTCTTCTTGCTTTTCTTTTTGCTTTTCTTGGCCGTCTGCTGGGCCTTGAGGGATTTTTGCCAGGCAGCAGTCACCGCTGAAGCAGTGCCTTTGACGCTGCTGGCAATTTTTTTGCTGTTATCGCTAAACTGGGCCCCGGCCTGCTGGTAGCGCTTGTTTTTCAGGGCCAGGGCCGCCTGCTGCTTTTCCTGCAGCAAGAGCTGCTTGTGCCGGCCGCCAAAGCCGACCAGCATGACGAACAAGGCTATTACCATGAAAACGTCGCAGGCAAAACGCAGCCGCGACTGGCTGATGAAGAGGCCGAAGAGCCAAAGGAGGGCAAAAACAGCGAAGATCCCGCAGCCGAGCAGGAGATATTGAGAGACAGACATCTTTTTTCCTCTTTTCAAACGATTTCTTAATTTCATGATAAACCATTTTTTCCCTTTTGACTGGCAGGGCTGAGAAAAAGGCTGACTTCTTGCCGTTAAAGGGCGGAAACGCTGCCGAAAACGGGCTGGTTAGTGCTATAATTTTGTTAAAGGTCTGCAATATGGCAGACAAAAAGTCATGAATGGGAATTAAACAGATGGCAAGGATAATCGATACTCAGCGAAAGCTATTGATCCAGCACGGCTTGCTGGAAGACATCAAAGAAGCAGGACAAGACTATACCGGTTTGACGGCGGCAGTGGCCCAGCCCGACTGGACCCTCCTGGAGCGCGATCTGATTCCGCTGTTTCAGCGGCTGGATCTCTTTTTGCTGCCTGGAGACGGGGAGCTCGCCGAACTGGCGGCAGCCGGCGAACAAGCCCGGCTGTTTCCGCTGCTGGAGAAGGAATGTCCCAACCTGCGGCAGCGCCTGG
>NZ_BOCG01000079.1 GCF_016587775.1 Lactobacillus nasalidis
CAGTTTCCGATGCAGTTCCACGGTTGAGCCGTGGGCTTTCACATCAGACTTATCATTCCGCCTGCGCTCGCTTTACGCCCAATAAATCCGGACAACGCTTGCCACCTACGTATTACCGCGGCTGCTGGCACGTAGTTAGCCGTGACTTTCTGGTTGATTACCGTCAAATAAAGACCAGTTACTGCCTCTATCCTTCTTCACCAACAACAGAGCTTTACGATCCGAAAACCTTCTTCACTCACGCGGCGTTGCTCCATCAGACTTGCGTCCATTGTGGAAGATTCCCTACTGCTGCCTCCCGTAGGAGTTTGGGCCGTGTCTCAGTCCCAATGTGGCCGATCAGTCTCTCAACTCGGCTACGCATCATTGCCTTGGTGAGCCGTTACCTCA
>NZ_BOCG01000080.1 GCF_016587775.1 Lactobacillus nasalidis
GACGGAATTCTTTATTTGGAGCGGGCAAGAAGAAGCCACGTTCCAAAAGATCAATGGCGTGGCTTTAAGCTGAGCGAAAAGCCTTTGTCAGATGAGTTTGGCGTTGTCAGCTACTTCAAAGAAAAAGGCCGTTATTACGTTGCCATCCCGTATAAGATCAAGGCTGAGGATGTTAAGCTGCTAGGCAAAACAGGCAAAGCTACCGCGGTTGACGTCAATGTTGGTCACTTTGATTATACGGGAGGTCGGGTGAACGTACTGCCTAAGAAGCTTGATAGAATTTATAAAAAAATCAAGCACTATCAAAGGCAGCTTGCCAAAAAAAGAGTCAAAAATAGAGAAGCTGCTTGCGAAAGCAAGAACTACTTGAAGACGAAAGCCAAGCTTCAAGCTTGCTATCGCAAGGCTGGCGATATCCAAAACGACTTGATGCAGAAGTTTACGACTAAACTGGTTAATGACTACGACAAGATCGTGATCGAAAATCTGTCGGTTAAGGGCATGTTGATGAGCCACGTAGCTTCGAAGGGTGTTCACCGGTCGATGTTTGGCAAATTTAAGCAGATCTTGACCTACAAGTGCGATTGGTACGGTAAGGAACTTATTCTGGCGAATAAGCTGTACCCGTCTACTCAGCGTTGTGCGGCTTGTGGTAATGTCAAAAAAGGTGATGACAAGATCACTCTTTACGGAAACAAGAAACATGGTACTAAACACAATGAGTACGTCTGCTATAACGAAAAATGCCCGAACTATGGCATAGTCGTAGATCGGGACAAGAATGCGATGCTTAGCCTTCTAGCGCTGGTTGAGCATCCAGAATTAAATCA